>CAMWUZ010000001.1 GCA_947177595.1 uncultured Porphyromonadaceae bacterium
CTTCTATGACTATCACCTGCCTGATAGACCCGCCAAACTCAGCGTCAGAATTCATAAGAGCCGCAATAAACAGCATTACTACGAAATCATTAACCCAAACAAGATATGACTGTACTCGTAAACAATCGCAAACCGGATGTGTCGTTCTACAAAAACGGACGCATTGACATCTGTGCCAAAGTAGCGCGACAGCTGAATCTTGAGCATGGCGACATCATTTCACTCGCACAGGACAAAGGCGAGGTTTACCTGTTTATAGCCAATAAACACTCCGACACCAATTCTGCTCGCTGCACCGGACAATGCTTCCCATCAAGAAAAGGATCTCGTAATTTCCGCTCACAATCCACGCGATTATGCAGGGTGATGCTCGATATCTGCAAGGCAACATCAGCGGCACTCCTCCCCGCCGGAACCCCGCTCAACGTTCCGAGCCTCGGAATCGCTATCCCCCTCATCACTCTCAATAATCTTGCACAAAACTAACCCTTATGCCGGAAACAATCGTATTCAACGGACTTACTACCGACTCGCCCGACGGATATAATCCCGAAGGCGAACTTTCTATTTCACACAACGCCATATTCGAAGACGGAGCCCTCCGCCCTATCCTCCCGCCTGCAAGTTTCGGACTTGACACCCGTGAGGATGAAGACCTGGTATTTATCCACCGAAGCGCATCCTTTGACCGGGATCACTATATCATATTCCGGAAATCCGACTCCACCCTCCACTACTATATCGGACCCATATTCGAGCCATCAACAAAACTACCTGAATATCCGGCGACACCCAATCCGCCCGATATTCCAATAGCACCCGTCACCCAATCCGTCACAGATAAACCTGAGCCCCCACGGTTATCTGCAATAACGCCAAGCCCCGTAAACGGCTTCCATGCCATAACATCCGTCGGAAACACCCTTGTCATAACCACCGACTCCGGTATAGCTTACGCCGTCTGGAGAAACGATAAATACATATACCTCGGCACATCGATGCCGCAAATCAGCATTGAATTCGGTTTGGGTGAAGTCAGCAGCAGGATTCGGCGCAACGTTCAGTGCGAATTCTCTTATACCCGACCCTCCGACTATTGGATTACCAGAGATTATATACCTTGGAGTAAGGATGAGTACAACAAAAAAGGGCTTGATGAAGTCCTCGCTAAAATTCTACCGGATATTAATAAATATATCACATCAAAAGGACGATTCTACCAGCCTTTCTTTATCCGTTATGCCCTGAAGCTCTACGATGGCTCCTACGCACAACATTCCGCACCGGTGCTCATGTTACCTACAGTTGGCGTTCCTGTTGTTAAAATGAACTCTCATACCTACGGTAAAGACACTCTTTCATTCAGGTGCGATTATCTCTTGTTCCATTATGCTCTCCTATATAGAACTCTTGCTGCCGAACTGCAAAAACTGGAGCTGTGGAAAGATATCGTCACAGGGATAGACTTCTTCATCTCCGCACCGATCTATACTTACTCACAGTCACTGCCCCCTACCAGAGATCGTCTCACTATATATGAAGATTTAGCCTCAATAGCCCTGGAATATACCCCGGACAACCCTGATATTGACCCCGATGAAGCACCAAGCAGAGGAGACGCAGATAACCTGCCGCCGGATTTGTATTATGGAACATTCTGCGGAAAAGACCACTTCTTCTCTAAGTCCGACAATCTCGATATCTTCCCTTTTGAGCGCAACCCTGTATTTTTCGATGAAATAACCTCTTGCTCCCAATTCTATTATTTTGCATCTATCGCGCCCGCTGATATTCCCGTTGAAAGCACATTCTCCCCGATACCAATCAAACCCTCGGATCTTGACCTCACCAATCTGCAGATAAGGCAGACACTTAAAGACGATTACCTTTCTCGCCACTCCTTGATAGCAGAGAGCATGCTCACATACAACAATCGCCTGCAGCTTACAGGCGTCACCTTAAAACTCCCCGCACCTTACCCGCTCAGAGCTTCTACCCAGTATCTCTCTGCTGCTATAGAACCGATTGCCAAATCGCAATATCCCTACACTGTATATACCTACATTCCGGGAGATAGCACAACATCACTACCCTATTTAGATATCCTTGCCAACCCATTCCTTCATAAGACCATAGCCCCTGAACGCGAAGCCCGTGTCATAACAGAAATCTCCGTCATATGCGTCAAGGATGGAAAAGAATTGAAAACAGTTCTATTTTCAGCTGATTTCAATAACTCGAACCCCGACCTGTCTCCGGTTTTTCTCGCCTGGGATATGCGCTCTTTCCCTCGTTGGCTATACTATCCCGACGCTTCCGCTACCACTATGATTATCAGAATAGGAGATGGGGGTGACGGTTACGCCTATAAACTCCCCTTGCGCCAACACCCCACCCTTAACGGTGCCTATTTTTTCAAAGGATTCCACCCCGACTCCACCATTAAATATTTGATAAAAGACCCGGGCACACCAACTGTCAAAGACACCCTCAGCCAAGCAAACAAAATCTACACTTCAGAGGTCAACAACCCTTTTGTATTCAACCCGCAGGGCATCAACACTGTCGGATCGGGATGCGTATTGGGAATAGCTGCCGCTTCACGCCCGCTCTCGCAAGGGCAATTCGGACAATTTCCGCTCTACGCGTTCACCACAGAGGGCATTTGGGCGCTATCCGTCAACGAAGTTGGACTATACTCCACCGTGCAACCTATATCTCGTGAGGTATGCACCGACAAGAAAACCATAACACCGCTCGATAGCAGCGTCGTGTTCATCAGCAAAAGGGGCGTTATGCATATCTCCGGCGCCGAGGTTGTCTGCATAAGTGACAAAATCAATAAACCCGCAACCGACATCATACGCATAAACCCGCCCGGCTACGCTAACATCACTATTCCGCGAAACTTTCTGGAATGGAGCGAAAATGCTTCAATCGCCTACGACTATGCGCGCCAGAGACTCATCATCATTAATACCAACTCGGATATAGCTTTCATATACTCCCTCAAAAGCGGAGCTTGGGCTACTATGGACTCCCCATTCATCGCACCGGTCAACTCATACCCGGACACACTCATCAAAGGGCGCTCCAAAAATGGAGCTGTCGAGCTATACAGCATGGACTATCCCGCCGCCGAAACGGCAAACGTACTGATAGCAACCCGACCATTCTGCTTCAATGAACCACACCTGCTCAAAACAATCCGCGCACTCCTCATCGACGCGCATATCAAACCCGCTGAAATTGTCAAACCGTGGAATCTTGACATCGCTTTGACCGCATCAAGAGACCTGTACCACTGGCACACAATTGCCGAGAGAACAGGAAAGGGCATTCGCGGAATATCCGGAACACCCTACCAATATCACTCCATATATCTGCATGGAGCACTCGCGCAGACTGACTTCATTGTCGGGGCATCAATAGAAGCCGTCACCAAATATACACGCAAGCTCCGCTGATGCCACACCCTACCACGGACTCAGAGGACGGCGCACCGGACTCTGCAGACGCAGCACTATTGAACGCAAACGATCCCACAGATCCTCACATTTAATCCCCCACTTCTCCGCAGCTCTCGCATTGGATATCCCGAGCCATTCCCACAGCACCGTTGCTGTCATCAGCTCACGCACCAGAGCCGGTATTGACCGCACTGCCGCTGAGTGGCGGCGCAATACAATCCGCTTCACCGCCACCAACACCTCATATCGGTCCAACTCCTCATCAGGAGCACTTACCGGGCTGAGAATATCAAGGCAACGCAGCCACACAAGCTCCAATATACGTTCCACTCGGTCAACATTACCCTCCTGACAGATATCCTGAATAACGTGCTTTACATGAATAGCATCCTCACCCACAACATCACCCTCGATATATCCCAGATTCGCAATGTCATATAAAATGTCCTCTTTGCTTAGTTTCGTACGCACTATCTCCGTCTCTTTATCGGAATTGTCACCGCACTTGCACATCTCTCTTCCACACTTTCCCATGTCTCTGTTTATTTATAGTTTTCCGGCTTAAAGGGGCGCCTTCGGGCATTAAGAATCCTTACGGTATTTTCAAGATATCCGGTGGCGCGACTTTGGTATCGCTCACTCTCTTCCGGCGCTGTCAACAATAGCCACTGTCCGAGTATGCTGTTCACAAGATAACCCTCGATACAGCTCTTCACCTCGTCGTTATATAGAAAACCACCGCTACTCTGATCCGAATCCTTCTGATTCTTGAAAATCCGTAGCTGGAGAGCAATGCCGCCTAACATCAACCGGTCCGTCTCATCATTTAAAGAACCTTGTGTTATAGCGAAATCTCCGCCATACTCCTTCAAGGCTGCTGTTATCTCCGGTAACGCGGTCCTGATATATTCTTCCATTAAAACCCCATCCTCCGATATCAGCGCAATCCTACGATAGCTCTCAGGGTCAGACTTCAATCTTTTTGCTCCGAGATACTCCGTCTCTAAACGTAGAAGAGTCTTGATTCCCGATACTGAAATAACTATTGTTACTCCTTCCATAATTCAAAAATTAAAAATTGAGTAAGTTATTGCAACTCCGGCAAATGGCTGAAACCCGTGCGGCGTATAGCCGTTTTTATCAGTTTGTCTTTCAGTGTCATAAAAATTATAAGTCATATATATCACACAATAAATTTCCGGCGTACCCGCAAGAATACAAGCAAAACCGCCGCGAGCAATCCTCCTATGGCAATGCCTCCGAAGTCCATCTTGATCTTTTCCCATCTGCTTAACTCGCGCTCTACCGTCACAATGGATGGTATTGAATCTGATTTTGTCGCTTCAAAGCGTGAGTTTAGGGAGAAAATTGAATCACGGAGCATCTTATTCTCCACCTCCAGCTCTTTCTCGCGGTTGGTGGAGCGATAGATGATTCTTTCGCGGTCATGCCGAGCCGTGTCGCCGTTCTCTTTAAGCACCACGACTTCTCTCTCTCGGTCAATAACCGAATCTGAGCGCACTTCTTTCTCGCGTCTTGATTCAAGGGATTGCAGAAGTCGCTTGTAAATAGCCGTTGTGTCAGCCTCCTTATACTCCGTCCGCACCGTTTCCACGGGCACATACTTTGTGGTGGTACAGCTGCAACAGAACGCAGCGAGAAAAACGAAGAATAGAATCGCATAGACAAGGCTCTTCACAAATGCCACAAGTAGCTCACGGTTGCTCATATATCAGCATACTCCTTTCTCGCGTCAAATGAAGGACACGCCTTCTTTGGATTGAAATCACGGTGCCCCACAATCTCAGCTTCCGGGAACTTAGCCTTTAATTGGCGTAGTATGCCAATCATAGCTACCTTCTGAGCCGGAGTGCGGTTGTCAATGGGTGGAAGTCCCGGTTTGGTGGTATCTACCCCTCCGATGTAGCACACATTTATTATATGTGAGTTATGTCCGGCTACACCGTTGCTCGGCTGCTCGATAGGTACGGTATTGATGATTGTGCCGTCAGCCTCCACGATATAATGATAGCCGGGAGTTTTCCACCCGTTCCCTTTCGGCTTCGGTGTTGTATGGTAGCGCACTATGTCCGCAGCCTTGTTCTTCTGATTTCCAGCCGTGCAATGCACGGCTATATGTGTTATTTTCCTCATGATTTACTATATTTGTAATCGGAAAGTATATCTCTCATGAGGTATCTGAGTCGGCAAAGAGTTGTCGGCTCTTTTTTAGTCCTGATTCATTTTGTGGTAAAAATCTATTTTTATTCTCTCATAAGTGGCATGAACATTCGTATAGGCGCGCCCGTGATTCACACTGTCGGCATACACCTCACGCTCCACAACCTCTGCCACCCAGTCCACCCAATCATGGTTGATGTAAGAAGACAGCTTTTTACCGCGATATACGAAGCAGTCAAAACGGCTCTCCCGATCTTCATGCAGATTCTGTATCAGTGTCCGGATTTTGTGCCGTGTCGCTTCCTTGTCGGCGATATGGTTCTCCTCGCGCACCTTTTTGATGATACGGCACACCTTTTCTATAGCAAGGTCAAAATAAACACCCGTGGTGTGCTTTATCCTGAGCTGCGTCTCAGGCTTCAAGCCCTCGGATATATCCGTGAGCATATCGTTCTGTCTCCGGGTTTCAGTCAATAGATCTTTCATCATCTGACTGTTTCCCTTAATCATATCGTCGATGATGCTCTTGAACCACCGGAAGCAAGCTACCCAAAGCAATGCGGTGAGTACGAGGAAGAAGGCGGCAGTCACCGCCATCATCCCCACATCGCCGATATTCTTTGCTACTATATCTACCTCTTGTGTCATAATACCTGTTTAATCATCCAAAGTCTCGGGGATTACCGAATGTTGCTCATAAATAGTGTTGCCCGAATCAAACACCAGCCTGCAATACTTTCTGTTTAACGGATTTTGAACAGACCATATCTCAAATTCAGCCGCAAACAGCATTGGCGTACCATTGAAGTAATCGCAGTCATCCTCGCTTATTGGTACCGGACCCATTTTCTTTAGCTCTAAAGCATATCCGGAGCGAGTAGCTCTATGGAGCGAATTTATACTCCCACACTGCCATATCCGCCTCGCAGCAGCTAATTCCGTGGGGAGGTCAGCATTCGCTGTGCTATCTCTAAAAGTATTAAAACTGGGAGATACCAGTCCGCGGATTAACTGTGACAATGTGTTCTGCCACGATAATGAAATATAACATAACACGTTGCCGCGTCTGTCGAGTCGCTCCACGCTACCACCCGTGAGGCACATAGGAGATAAAAGCGAATCGGGAGCGCCATAATCCAGATTTTTATGCAGATATCTATCCGGAAAATAACTCAGGCAAACATATCTCTCGTTCACGATTTCAAACCAATTGAAATCATAACGTGCACCGGATTCAGGATGTACAGCTGAGATAAGCAGAATGGAGTACACTGAATAAGAATCATAATCAACATCCTCTCCGGTATCTGCGCCCGGAACCCACTGTTCTGTAAATTCTGCTATATCTACAATCAGATGCCCGAACTCATCGCCAAGCTCCGGACAGAAGATTCTCTGTCCTTTTTTAAAGAGAATTGGTGACGGATCTCGGGTGGTAAAACAGTAGTCCCACCAAATATAAGAGTGGGTTTCTGAATAGGCAGCGCTAAATAGGATCGCTTCCTGGAACGGCAGACCAGAAGCAGCATCACACCATACTACCGGAAAATAATCCATCCCATTGAAATCGTAATCCCTTAATACCACATTATTGCCAAAAAAACACGTGCGTTCATTTCCATGCTCATCAACCCAAAAGTGTGCGAAAGATAACATATGTTTCACGCCGTCTGCATCGACGACCTCACAGCCGGACACCTGTCTGGCGTTATCATTTTTACTCCACGTCCCGTTTTCTAAACCATAGTCATAAAGCACCTTGGTGACAAAAAAATCCATACCTTCAAGGGTTACCCTGCTTCCCACCCTAAGAAGATGTTTATCTACTATGGATATGGAATTGCCATACCACTCTTCTGCATAATCCGTGAAGGGGATATACATTGGGAATGTATGGCTGCATAGGCGTATGACGTTGGAGTCAAGAGTCCTCAACAGTCTATTCTCTTCGCTGAAATGATACAAAATCCTGTTGCCGAGCTCATCGATAGTGATAAACCACTTGTAATACTCATTTATCAAGTCACCGGCAATGATAGTCTCCTCGTAAGGAGTGGTATCGGAAGGCGCAACTAATTCACCCAAATTCCACTGGTTACCTTCACCTATTATTATATTCCCGTTCTCATCAAACCATCCAGAACCGTCACCAAGATTCGTTATCCAATATCTTATTAGCTTATCCCCGTACTTTAAAATACAGGCATCAGGCTTATCAACTACAAATAACAGATTCCTACTTGCATCGTACGGATCGCCAATGGCACATCCCAAAACAGTTATCACCTTTGGCTCTCGCTCCTCCTTTTTCGGCGCGGCTATCCTCCCCAGGTCAAGTTTCTGACTCGCCCCCTCGTTCAGCACCTCAACCATCAGCCCCTCCGGAGATACTTCTTCGGGCACATCCGGTAAATCGCCCACCTGACAACCGTTCTCGTATGCTGCCAGCATATTTAAAAGTTTCTTTTCTTGCTCTTCTGTAAATGCCATAATTTATATTCTTCGTTTAACCTAATCTGAGTCTATTGTTACCTGTAAGGCGTATGCCACCGCCGCATGAAAGACGCATCACCGGCTCACGGACAGTTATCTTTACAGTCTGATACAATCCCACATTCCCCACCGGTATGACGTGTATGGAGCTCTCCCCCGCATGATTCAGCTTTATCTTGCCGTCCGGAGTAACGCTCACCGCACCGTCATCACCGATAAAAAGAACATTCTGAGCAGCCTCGGCTGGGAGAATACGCGCCTTGATGATAATCTCACGCTTGTCTCCCAGAGTCAGACACTCCGGCACTGCACACTCAAGCGCTCGCGGCACATACATCACCTGTGCCTGAATCTGCTCTGTCACGTCACGGCATTCACCTGCCGCTTCCTTCGCTTCATCCGTGGCGGCATCAACCGCCTTCATCCGCTCTGCATAAGCCTGTGAGCGTGCATCCTCAGCCTCACCTCTCGCCTCTTCCGCTTCCTGCCTCTCCGCCTCACTTACTTCGCGCGCCGCCTCATTGATTCCGCGCTCACGCTCCGCCTTCTCCCGAATCGCTTCCGCCTTTACCCTCTGCAGCTCCGCAAATGAGCGCTCACCCTCTGCAGCAGCAAGATCCGCTTTTATGGTGTTGAGGTCACCCGTTGCACTATTCGCCTTTGATGCGGCACTATTAGCGGCATTTGTCGCCGCTATTGCCTCCGTGCGCTCTTGCGCCATCTCCACAACTGCCGCCTCCGCCTTTGAAGTCGCTGCATTCGCCAGAGCGGCTGCCGCATTCGCCGCCTCCGCTGCGCTGTCGCACGAACCTATAGCCTCATCAACCCCTTTACGCAGCAAACCTAATGGGGCAAGCACGTTTTTCTCAACCCCGCCAAGATTATAGCGCGCAGGGAGTGAGGTGATTCCCTCAAGGGTTGTCGTCTCCTCTATCCTGTCGATCGCCGTGCCATGAGTCCGCAGATACTCAATAAATACCGGCGCGAGACGGGCGCATAGCGCCTCAAGCTCTATCTGTCCTGTCTGTATCTGCGCCATAGAGTTAACCCTCTTTTATTTCTTCTACGCAGCGGGGAACTGACTCGTAAATCTTCTGAATCTCTTCCGATGTCATATCGCTCACCGGCTTGAGAGAAGTTACGAGATAGTTGCTTTTATAGTCAAGAGCTACGGTGCCAACCTCGGTGCCGCTTTTCACGATCTTGCCGTAAATGTTTACCCCACTGCTGTCAGCCGTGCGGGTGAAACGTATCTCCACACTCTCGGTTATCTTCTCCGGGTCATAGCTCACAGTGCTGTTTTCACTTGATTTCTTCATCGCTTTAGTTATTTAATTATCCTTCTATCAAATCTACTATTTGCCCGTATGCCCCGGCGGTAAACGTATCGGCACATACCTTTTTTATAAATGCGGCTTCCTCGGTCGTCAGATTCACCGCGTCCGGACTGTCGCTAAATCGCCGGCTCAGCGAATAGGCTCTGTACTTCTCGTCTGCCGAAACACATACACCATCCATCTTGTCAAGATTGAATAGCCGCGTTGCTATCGCTGTCCCTATGTTCGGCGACGACTCCAGGGGATTACCCGCCCCGTCTGTAAATGCTTTGTTGAAGTTTACTGTCATAATCTCGTTAGTTTAAGTATGATGTTCTTTGTATGTAATAAGTGCCCCCTAAGTATATGAGTGCAAGGTCAAGGGTATCACCCTTATCCATTAGCACCTTGCTGCCCGATAACTCGCC
This sequence comes from uncultured Porphyromonadaceae bacterium, assembly GCA_947177595.1. Taxonomy (GTDB): domain Bacteria; phylum Bacteroidota; class Bacteroidia; order Bacteroidales; family Muribaculaceae; genus Paramuribaculum. The sequence goes on from CAMWUZ010000001.1 coordinate 9,889, forward strand.
ACCGTTGTTGCCTGTTATCATCCCGGCATCGGAGGAGGACACCGTAGAGCTTGGCGCTTTGTCCTGAGTGCAGACTAAAAACTGATGGCTGCTGTCTTTTGAGCATATTATCTTTATTGGCACTGCGAAATAATCTGTTGAGGTATGACCCGTCTGAGAGAGCAATTCCTGTCTCTTGGGCAGATACAGACCGGCGTTATTTGAAACCGTGCTGCTTACTACTATCGTTGTCCCAAAGCTTATGTCTATGATGTTGGTGGCATTATTCCCCAAAGTCATCATATTGCCGCACTCTATCAAGCCTCCGTTCACACGCACTGCACCATCTACCTGTAATCCGACATTCGAAGTGAAATTGTTATCACTCTTTACATATACCGCGGGAGCATACTTCCCGGCTGCTGTCGATGACATCCTTCTGTAAAAATAGGCGGCAATCGTCCCCTCGAGCATAGCGCGGTCACCTTCTGTCAAGCCCGGATTATCCATCATGGGATTGGAGCCGTCACCTATCCGGCAGTCTATCCGCGCATACTCGCTGCCGGCGTATGTATAGCACCGCAACAGTTGGATTTTACCGGGGTAAATCCACGCTTTGTTATAGGTATCATGCGAGTTGTGCAAACCGTTTGAGTCTATCACAAACTCCCCGATATGGGTCGTACCATCAGTATCAACCCTGAATTCACTGTTTATAATTGTTGTCCCTCTAAGATCTATCTGGTCTGCGGTCAATTTTATTTTACTTGTAACAAAACCGGTTTTCGGGTCGTATTGCACGCTTGTGCTTATATCTGCTTTTGCCAGAACTCTTCCGTCAAGCGCGACAAACTGAGATGATAGTGAGGTATAATTACTCTCTATTTGTAACTGAGACCTCTCTATCCCCCCGATTTTACTCTCGGCATCGGTTATTCGGGTTACTAATGCCGTTATGTTATTGGCTGTTTGAGTTATGCTTGATTTGGCAGTCTCCAACTCCCCTTTTAGCGATGTTACGGTGGAACTTATCTCGTCGGCTGTTATTTTCAGATCGGCTAAGCTCTTTTCTGTCGCAGTTATTTGTTCTGCATATAGGCGTATCTGTTTATCCTGAGCATCCAGAGTTATGCCGAGATTCGTCACCGTCCCCTCTATGCTGTCGGTCTTTTTCGTGTAAATACTTATAGTCTCATTGGCTGCATTAATCTCTACGCCAAGATCCGTAACAGTACCGTTTATCTTATCTACATTCTTACCAAGCAGACTGATACGGTCACTCGTCTGCTCTATCGAGGTGCTGACCTCTTTCTTATAGTCATCAAGAGGGTTACTCGTCACCGAAAGCAAGGATATGTAAGCATCTCCGCTATATCCCAGAATAAAATCACCTGTTCCGTTCCACGTACCGCTCCATTTGAGTGTCTGCCACTCAAGCGAGGATTCCAGCTCTACTGTCACAGGTCCGGGCAATCCGCCGGGGTCAGAGTCTTCGGTCTCGAATCCTATTGTAAGTCTGCCGCCTGTGAGGGGCAATATCTTGACGCACAGATACAGGGTGTCCCACTTTTCGATTGACGTTCTGTCAGGGTTCAGCTCCGTATGCTTCCCCGGGTCTTTTATATATTCCCGATACTGGCGGATGCTGTTATTCTTGAGGTGAAGCATCCCACGCCCCTCATATTCTTCTATCTCGGCTATTCTCCCGTCTGCGATATAGGTATTGCCGTTCATCAGAAGGGCTTCGCCGTTACTCGTTATTATCTCCCCCTCGGTATCACTCACTGCCCATCCGGTCATCAGCTCGGTAAAGGTGGCGTTGTACAAGTAGTTGTCATCCTCGGTAAGCCTGTATTCAAGCGCGCGGAAACGGCTCTCGAATACTCCCCTTAGCATCTCTATCTTGCTGTCAAGGCTCTCGCCGGTTCTGCGTAGTCTGAAATCGCCTACTGCATACAGGTTGGTAAGAAGCTCACCGAAACCCTCCAGCCAGCCGAATAAATGGTGACGCAACCCGGCAAGGTTGCCTAACCGCCCTTTCAGGGCATTGTCCGGGTCGGTTTTCAAACCATAGGCTATATCCATATAAGGAGTGCAGCTCCCAACCGTCATGATCTGAATCAAGCCTTTGCGGTCTGCATCAGTGGCGGAGTCAACGCGGGTAAGGGTATCACCTTTATATATTAGGGATTCCGCATTCAGTCCGCCTACACTTATAAAACCCTCGAACTGTACCCAGTCCAGACGTTCCTCACCTGCGGTCATGTCCCCGCTCCCGGCTGCCGTCACTATCAGCTCATAGTGCTTGGTTATATAACCCTCCGCATCCGCCGCGCCGTTGTATTGCTGCACCATGATATAGTCACCGGCTCTGAAAGGGTTGTACGATTTCCCTCCCTTAGTGTCAATCCATATCTTGCCTGTGGAGGGGTCGTAATGATCCACCTCCGCCATAGCGGTGAATACCCTGTTGTCGTTCTCACCGAGTAGCTGAGATGCTATCAGGGAGAAGATGCGCAGAGCACCGCGCACCACCACCTCATCAAACTCGGCAGTATATTTATCCTCTGCTATACCGAGTGCGTTCAGAACCTTTTTTCTGGTTATACCCCACCCCTTGCCGGTCATGAAACCGCTAACAAAGTCTTCGCTGCTCACATTGCCGTGAAATGCCGAGTTACCCTTTACCTCAAGCTCTCCAAGCAACGCCTTGAGCCGGACTATCAGGGAATTTAATTCGGCATTACCCTCTGAGTCTATTTTTGCTCCGCTAAGCCCTGACTCGTACTCGCCTATCTCAAATCCCTTTACAAACCTTTTTACCTCATCGATATTGTAGGTTTGAGACATACATTTCTCCCACCTGTCCTCTATCCGGCAGCAATAAACATCAAACTCCGTCGGTCCGCCTACTATCGCCCACATACCCACACGCGGATGAGGGTGCTCCTTCTTGAGCATCTCCAACGTGTAATAGCGCGCCCCGTATGGATGCAGAAAAAGAGCCGCGCGCAACTCGCCCCCGACCGTCAGGTTATTGGCAAGAGTCACATCATCGTCAATGAACCGGTGCTCCCTGCACGGATACTCCTCTATTGGAATATCCGTCTCATCGGTAGGAGTATCCGACGGCAGCGGAGCCACTGTCGTAGGAGTCTCCACTAACTCCTCACGACTAATCTCTACCGACTCATGACTCTCCACTACCGACTCATCCTCATATTTCAGCGGCATTTCTATCATTGCATCAGCTGCTCTGCTATCGTTTTCATTCGTTCAGCCATATCGTTATCTCCGAGACTCATCATCGTGAGATACGCGCTGTAATACACTATCGCGGACACAAGTTTGTCGCATAGCTCTATGGTTAGATTTTTTGCGGCATTATCCTCCTTGAATTGAGGTATGGGCAGGTAGCGCGCCTTGCGCAAAGATGTGTTATTCACATCGTTGCATGAATAGAACTCAAGTTGCAGTCCCGCCGCACCATGCGTGATTGCTACAACCGGGCGGCTCGGATTCCCGCGCAACCCTGAAAACGCACTGCTCTGCAGCAGATACTCCGGCGAGTCCTCAGATATAACCTCATTCACGGCTGTATTCCAGCTTGCCATCTGGAAGCACACCAACCGTAAGAAATCAGCGGGCAGTTTGATGATGCCCGCACCCTTTCCCGGGATGCCGCTAACCCAACCTATCGACCCCGCGAATGCCTTGCCGCTGTCTATAAGATGGAGAGGTGCCGCACTCTCAACTATCCTTGCCGCATCCTCTATGGAGTGCTTTATGATTTCGCGAAGGCTGAGAGCATCGGGATTATGCTCCGACACAAGCGAAGAATCATCCATATTCTCGTCAAGCACAGTCCTTACCCGGTGAACGAGGTATGTATAATCATATGCCCCCACTGTAACACCCGTTAGATTCCAACAAACACAATTCCCTGCTCGGCGGCGGCTGCCTTGATCTGCGCTACACTTTTCAGCTTGGTTCGGCTGTAGCCGTACTTGATACAAAGGCATGATTTCGCGTCTTCAACGCAATTCACATGAATCTCCCTCATTGCGGTTGTAACCACACCCTTTACCGTCTTCCGGGTCTTGTCGGCATCAGCCGTCTCTTTGCTATATAGACGGTTGAACGCGGGATGAGACTCCAGACCCTTGATCTCATCATCGCTTTCGGTATAGTAAACGCTACCACCGCCGGTCTTTGGCTTGAAGGCGATATGCTTGTAGCAACCGCTCGGAAGCATCACATTTATACTTAGATTTGATTTTGCTATATATGTATTCATACGCAATTCAATTTTTATGATTCATCATTAAAAAACTATATTAAAGGAAAGGGGTCTCCCCGCGCTCACACCTCCCCTCATTGTGCAAGTTTTAACGGCTCGACCCCTTTTATTCTATGTCAGGTTTTAGCCCGATAATTCAAAATTTCACATTCGGAATCAGCCCTGAACAACTGAACCTGCTGAGGGCTCGACCACTTCCGGAGCTTTGGCAAGACGCATACGTGCGTGAGCCTTGGCATAACGCAGATACAGGCACGCTACCTCCTGAATTACCACAGCATTGGTGTTTCTTACACCTGCTTTCTGCAGGTCAAGGATATTACGGCTCCAGCTCACATGAGTCTTCTTGGTGAGATACTCCGGATCAAGAGCGAAACCGCAGTCACTCATTCCGTTGGCGTCAAACAGCTCATGGTGGATGGTGAGGATTTCACCGAAGTCGGTATCCCAGCTCTTGAACTTGAGATTCCAGCACTCTACCGTATCTTTAAGGCGGAACTTCTCGCTCTTTATTTTAGAGAACGCCGAGAGCATGTCGCTGCCGCAGAAAAGAATCTTACGTTTGTTGCCGATACCGGTGCCTACAAACAGGTCTTTGGTGATATCTACAAGATCTTCATCCGAAATTACAGCACACCCTTTTTCCTTATCCCATTTACCTACCTCGATATCCTTGCCTGCCATATACCAGATGCCCCCGGTAAACCATGTTGCCGCACCATCTTTGGTCGAGTGGTGCACGCGGTTCTTGACACCCCACATAAAGGTATTTTCCTGAGCGAGTCTCATGTCATAGATACCATCCTCCTCAAGGTCTGAGAACTGCCAGTCGATCTCTTTGCCGGCAATGGCATTGAATGTTGACTCCTCAATCTGGATCATGAAGTTCTGGCAATACTGAATCTCGGCGGTCGGAATATTGTTGAAGCGACCGGTCTGAACATCAAGTTCACCGCAAGCCTTACCCATACGCACCAAAGTGGTGCCGGCGGGAATTGCGGGCACGTTGATGGCGCGACCGTCGGATGCAAGATTACCGTTTACCGCATATACTGTCGGCATACTTGTTGAGGCATCTCTGCCGCAAACGCACAGCACAAGGTCGGGAGTATTTTCATCGTTGGGATCGTATGCCTTGCCGTTGCAATCATACACTCCCTTAACACCCACTACACGGATTGTGTCGTCAAGGGTAAACATCTTGGCATCATCAACGTTCAGAGTGGTGCTCTCGCCGGAAGTCATGGCGGCTACATCATCGCTCACGGTACAGCTGATGGGGCGAGTGCCTACGCTGTAATACTTCACCTCGAAGCTATCGCTCTTCTGACTCTTCGCATGGCGGGAAATCTGATCTACAGGCGTAGCCATAGGGCGAATCTTTGTGATTCGCTGGTCTATGTCTTTAGTATAGAACTCAGCATCACCGTCCGCCCTGCCCTGAGTCTCGGTAGCAATACCCTCTGAGCCGGTAGGTCCGCCTGAATTGGTTATTCCCGCATCGGGAAGGTCAGCGGCTGCCGCCATGCTGACTCCGGATGACGCGCCGATAACAAAGGCTACCAATGTCATCAGTGCACTGAGGAAAAATCCTCCGCTTTTCTTCAAAATTTTCATCTCGTTTCTTTTAATTGGTTTTGTTAATATTTATGGTTCGTTCAATTCATCGCTTGTTGCGCTTCATGCCGCCGAGTTCCCAGATATTCTTTACACCGCCCGAATAGCGGTTAAGGGCACCCAGATCTTTTTCAGGAGCGCCTGCGCCACCGTTACGACCGCCCAGCACCGCCGTGCCGTCACCCTTATTGTTCTGACGCAGCTTTATCTCCGCCTTGCTGTTCTTGCCGCGTATCTCTCCCTCGGTTGATGCTGTTTCTACGTCGGCATCATGATTGATCGCCTTAAATGCCATGTCTATACTCTGCTCGGAAAATTTACCCATGATACCGTCGCTTATCACACTCACGAGAAATTCCATCGCATTATCTATTTCCTCATCGCTGAGACCGCGACTCTTCTGATAGCCCGCAAGCACCTCCAGCGAAGCCGCGAGATTCTTCTGATAGGTCTCCTCAAGCTCTTTCTCTTTTGCCACGCGCTCCACGAATTCCTTGTTGGCTTCCGCTATCTCCTCTATGCGCTCGGGATCGTCTATCGCATCTTTTATCTCGGTGCCGAACTGCCTCACCAGCGCAATTGCCGGGTCACCACCTGCACGCCAGTCGGAGAGGAACTTTGCGCTTCGGGGATCAGACATAAACATATCCGCAAGCTGCGACTCACGCCCTTTATACTCGTTCAGGGTATTGTCGCTTTCAACGAAATCATCTACAATCCTGCCGTACAGCGCTTCCTCATCATCGAAGTTGCTGTCGGGGTACTTCCCTCTCATGCGTTCCAGCAAAAGTTCTTTCTTGCTTTTAGGCTGTTCATTATCAGACATATCCTCTTACTTTTCTGTTCTTTGAAATATTCTTTTCCACAAAAATAAATATGCCGTGCATCCATGACGTTTTATTTATTAACTATCCCTGGCTACCTTTGAATATACCGCTGATTCAACATTCCACACTCAAAATTTAAAATAGCCGTGCGCCACAAGGGAGATGAATTTGAATTTAAGAAAGAGAGAAATGACGACCTGATGAGAGCATACACATACCAGGTTGGTAAAATGAAAAACATATCGACTGACGAACTCTATATGCGCATTGTCGATATGCCTTCCAAGCGCTTTTGGGTCTCTCCACGCAGAGCCGCAGTGGTAATATCATCTCTTCTGAAAGGAGGCTCGTTGAAGAATATGGGTAAAGCCAAGAAGCAGATGTACGAAGAGATTTACAGGCGCGTCATAAGCCTGCGGGCACGATCACCCCACACAGGAATATACGACCTGTGTCGCGTAATTGTGGAACAGCGCGCACCAAAATTCTATCTCACACCCGGCTCCGCTGAAGTTATCGTCAGTAGAATACGTAAAGAATGGTTCAGAAAACAACATCAACACTTATGCCGCTTGTCATAGCGGCTGTTATAATAGCATTATCGGTAATACCGATAGACATAACCCCGTGGGCATTCTCCGCTCACTCTCCTGTTTATACCAGATTTTCATACCACATTTTCCATGCCTCGACAGTCCATGCGCTCATAAACGCATGGTGCATAATCTCGGTATGTGTCATGTACAGTGTAAAAAAATCCCGTCTCATTCCCGCATTAATAATAGCCGCTATCGCACCTGATTTTGTCATTTCAGAGCACACCGTCATCGTAGGGCTGTCGGCTATCTGCTTTGCACTCATCGGCATTGTGCTCACTGAAAACAGACGCCCCCTCACATCACACATCCGGGTCTTGTTTTTCATAGCTCTCGGACTACCGTTTTCTTCTGTATGCGTCGCGCTCCACCTGTATGCGTTCATTGGCGGAATCATATACGGCTTGGTTTTCCTATGCCCCTGCATTAAAGAGACTTAAAACCACACTGATTAATGCAACCTCAGATAGCTGAAATATTAAAAGAGAATGAGAGGCGGAACAAAGAAAATAACGCCCCGTTCAATCCTATCACCGGGCTTGGCTCTGTAGGGAGTAGAGTGGAACTGCGACTCCCGGACTTCCCTCTGCCTCTGCAGTTCATACCCTCGGCTATAACTAAGATTCCTTTTGTAGCTAAACTCATCAAGGCGGGGTCGGTGGCAAAGTTCCTGGAAAAACATCTGAAAAGCGAACCTTCGCAGGAAAATATAGATGAGGTAGTGAACGCTTTTGTCAGAATGAGAATTAGGCACGACTTCCCCTTTTGGGCGGCACTTTACGTTTATATCCAATCCAAAGAACCGGGCGAGGGGGAGATTCTTTTCCGCATCACCCGCCCTCAAAGACGGCTCGTGGACAAACTCGAATCAATGAGGCTCGCCAACAAGCCTATCAGATTGGTTCTGCTGAAAGCGCGTCAATGGGGTGGATCCACAGTCACTCAGCTATATATGATGTGGCTGCAGACTGTCCATAAGGTAGGACTCAACTCCGCTATAGTATCACAAACCAAAAAAACCTCTTTCGCTATCAAGGCTATGTATGACAGAGCGCTCAGGCAATATCCGGTGGAGCTGCTGTACCCCCTCGGCGCGGCATACGACGCCGATGAGCCCAAAATGGTAAATGTGGGATTGTCGGGAGACTACAAGAAAGTGCCGCAACGAGACTGCACTATAACTATCGCATCCTACGAAGCACCGGACGCGCTCAGAGGTGACGCTTACTCTCTGGTGCATTGTTCTGAGGTGGGGCTATGGAGTCCTACTGACAAAAAGTCTCCCGCCTCGGTGGTTCGCTCGGTGTGTTCCGGAGTGCTCTACCGCCCATACACCATGATTGTATATGAATCCACGGCAAACGGCACCGGCAACTTCTTTCATTCGGAATACAACTCGGCAAAGGCTGGAATCTCGCAGTTTGATTCACTATTCGTATCATGGTTCGATATAGACCTCTACTCCGTCCCTATGCCGGAAAAAGATATGGAGACCTTTGCCACAGAGCTTTGGGAGAACAGAAACAATCCGGACACACCCAATAAGCGCCGGGATTCCGGGCAATACAACTGGTGGCTATGGCAGCAGGGTGCAACACTTGAGGGAATAAACTGGTATATTCAGGAAAGAAAAGGTAAGGACTCACATGAGGTAATGGCTTCCGAGTACCCCACAGACGACGTGGAGGCTTTCGTGCACTCAGGCGCTAATGTATTTGATAAATACAAAGTGGAGGCATTGAAGGCTACTTGCCGCCCGCCACTATGTATCGGAGAAGTCTATGCTGATGCCACGGAAGGAGCCTCCGCGCTGAATAATCTGAAATTCACCGAAGACAAACAAGGGCTGCTATATATCTGGGCTATGCCTGAAATCGACCCCGAGGAAATTGTTAAAAACAGATACCTCACCGTCGTGGATATCGGCGGAAGATCCGCCAAAGCCGACTGGTCCGTTATAGTGGTCTTTGACCGTATGTACATGATTGACGGTGGAAAACCTTCGGTAGTCGCCCAATGGCGAGGGCACGCCGATCATGACATACTCACTTGGAAAGCGGCACAGATCGCTAAGTTCTATGATACCTCACTACTCGTTATCGAGAGCAACACACTCGAGACCAAAGACAAGGAGCGGATGCTCGACGGAGACCAGTCGCTGTTCATCCTTAATCAGCTTGGCAACTGCTACCCTAACCTGTACATGAGGCAGAAGCCACAGGACAATATCGTTGAAGGGGCACCGATAAAATACGGATTCCACACCAACACCGCAACTAAACCAATGGTTATATCAACCCTCATAAAAGCTGTCAGAGAAAACGCATACGTGGAAAGAGACGAACGTTGCCTCCACGAATATAACACTTACGAACAAAAACAAAACGGAACATACGGAGCTGTAAAAGGAGAGCATGATGATATCCTTATGACCCGGGCTATCGGGCTACATATCTGCTTCAACGAAATGCCGCTACCGGTCATAATTCCAAAATCCGACATCAGACATTCGTCCCCAAGAATAGTCTCTGCCGCCTCCATATAACTAAAAAACTAACCACTAACGACTAACCACTAACGACTAACCACTAACGACTAAAAAAAATGAACATCTTCAAACTACTCAAAGCAAAACTCCGTTATCGTGCGGCTAAACAACTTGCCGACAAAGCACATCTCGCCGACGGCAACCGTTACTATATCCTACCCATGCAGGGAAAAGATAAGAAACTGATTGTAGTAAACCGATACAACTTCCGTAAGCTGAAGTTGAAACACTACCTCCCCGAGCGAATCAACATAAGAGATTTGGAATCGGCTTGCTTTTACTCAACTCCATACGCCAACGGCACTAAGAGCCTCCTTGAAAAAGAAATAGCGGCAAAATACCGCCGCTACCTCAAATGGTTCTCTGAATAAATTTTACTGACGCATCGCCTCGTAAGCCCTGTTCACTGCATCCATATCCGCACCGCCCTGTGCCTGCTGCATCACCTCGGCGGGAATACCGTTCGGGGCAATACCCTGACTCATCTGTTCGCTCTGGGCTTTTATCGACTGCAGAAGAGTATCCGCCCACGGGAAATCTCCAACCTCCAATAGCTGCTGAAGCGATATCTGATTGGCACGCCACACCTCCATAAGGAATTCATTCGCAATAGCCCTGTATGCCGGTGTTGATGTGCTCTCGACTATGCTTAGATCATACTCTACATCCCGTATCTTCTGCGGATCACACACTGCACCCGTTGAGCCGCGCCCGGCTATATTCATCAGACGGCGGTCATCATAGAACTGTTGGATATTCTTAACATCTTTCTTCGCTCCCTCTTTAACGAAACTGCTGAAACTGTCAAGCAAATCCAATAATGAAGTAGTTGCGTTCTGTGTCTGCTGACTGTATAGAGCACCACTCATGCCGCTGTATCCCGGCTTGCCCTGCAGCGCACCGTTCACACCCGATATATCCTCAAAGAATTTCAGCTGAATATTTAAAAGTTCGGATATACCGATATTGGTGGAGTTATTGGATATCTGTTGAGGTGCCGGAACTCCCGCTTTGGGCTTGTACATTATTACCCCGTTGAACTGGCTCCACTCTTCCGCGAAATCACTTAGGGACATCCCGTCAGGCAAACAACCTTCCGGCACCAGAAGCACACCTTTCGCGCTTGCCCGCATAATCCAGTCATACATCATTATCAACCGGTTCGTGTAACGCTGCTGATCTATCACATCTGCTACAAAGCTGTGTATCTCGCCATCGATATAAGGATAAGCCTTGAATACATACGGATGACTCTTATGCTCATACGGACTCTCACCCTCCTGCAATATATCACCGAAAGGAGATAGAAAATAAAAATACCAGTACGAGTCCATACGCCACATAGCCTCTATCAGAGGTATATCCTCATCCGGCATACCGGCTGCTCTCCCGCGTCTGAGCCTGTCGGCATTCTCCGCCTCAACCATTTCCGCATAATCCTCGATCTCTATCTTATACACATCCCCGTTATTGTAGTCATGGCAGAAGTAGCGCGGCTTCTGCTCCTTGCGCCACACCTCGATAACCCGGCATCTTCCCGGCACTGAGGTAAACAGAAAATCAATATTCTTCAGATCCGAATAACCCCACTGGCTGCAATTCTCCATTATATTGCTACGGTCACTCGCAAGTTTGTAGATATTCGACAGACGGCTGTAGTCTTCGGGGCTTTGCGCAAACTGAGAGCATATCGTATTGAAGCTCTCGTCATGCACCTCACCGATGCAGCTCACATCCCAACCGCGGAAGTCGCGCATATTGTTATCCATGAAGAAATTATTAGGCTGAACATAGTCTGTCCAGCAATCCAGCTTGTCATCACGCCAGCCATACCATTTGCGGTGAGCGATAAAACCGGATATCAGAAACTCCTCCATACTTCTGCCATATACCTCCTGCATGCTGTTTAGCTGCATATTATACTGCAATACCGTGCTCATGGTCTCGCCGTAGCTCTGCTCCTCACGGTCTCTCGCTACACACGTCGGCTCCTTTGACTGACTACGATACACACCAAGTACATTGCGCACAAGCCGTCGGATGAGGTTATTCTTCAAAGGCACATTCCCCTGAGTCTTGATATACTCCTCCTCCTTCATGCTCCGACAGCCTACCTGAACTATATCCTGCCACTGATCGCCGTACGTATAACGCTTGTTGCGCTCACGGTCTCTGCGAAACTGCGACAGATTGCTCCAATATCTCTGAGCCTCCATGAGGATATGAAAAGCGCGGCGGTCGCCCATTTTCTTGAGCTCACGCACACTATCCATATCCTCAACCCTCGGTGCCACTTTGCTTCGGCTATGTAATTTCTCTTTACCCATTCAGTATCATCTGTTTAATTGTTCCACAAATTTATCTACACTATGCTACTTCTATTTATTATCCGTTAAAATCCTCCATTTCTTATCTTGCTGCGTTCTTCTTCGGTGAACCCTGATTGTTCTAATAACAGAGTTATTTCGTCAACTATTCTGTACTCTTCATATTCCGATTTAGATTTAACGGCATCCATGAGCTCTATCATCTTAGGCTTGAACCACCTCAACGCCTCTCTGAATCTATTAGCTTGTTCGGGAGTCTTAGATGTAACAAAGCCCATAGAAAGACGGGAAAACGTCTTATTATATCTATCAAATTTGTTATGCAGCCTTCTATTAATGCCTCTGTTTTCTGAGCTATATACCGTCTCATCCCAATTCATCTGCTCACCTTTTACAACGGCTTTCGCCATAGCTTTGTACTCCTTATTGATAGCCGAATACTCATCATACGCAGCATTCACCTCATTGCTCCACAGCGCACTCATCTGATCTTTTATTGTACTTATGGCTCTCTTCTCGTATGAAGATATGCGCTTATCTCTTGCCTCGTCATCATAAAAACCATACAGAAGAGTCGCACCACGGCGTACTTTGTATGCCGCATAACGCTTGGCTACCTCCTGAGGAGTCATCTTCTTTGCTTGCTCCCCGGTAACATCAAGCTCATCAAAATATATTTTATCGAGTTGCGACTGAGGCATCTGCAATATACGCATCATCAGTATGGCAAATTCCTGAGAAGTTCGCGCATCCTGACCACAATAATCCCACAACGCGACTACCGCATCAGTGAAAGTTTGAGGGTTCGCTCCAACCCCGCATTGTATTGCTACATTCGCCAAATCGTTCCACGCCCCTATCTTGTCATAGCCGAATTTGTCAATTATATTATAGGCATCCGTCACAAAAGGTATATCCTTTCTTAGAAGGTCGGAGTTCAATTTAGTTCCGGTCAAAAGTGCCGTCAATCCGCTGCTAACCACATCCCCCATAGGGAGCCCTTGCATTACTCCGTCTAAAGCGGCATGAACGAAGTCCTCCTTAAGTTTCTGGTTCTTCTCATCTTCATCTTTCCCAAATATATAATATGGCAAATTTCCAAAAAGATACCAGGCAAGAGTAACACCAAACGACATTACCGATGCTGTTATAATAGATCGTATTATTGAACGGGTGTAAACTCTATCCGCAATTTCTTCTGCTTTTGTGGGATTTATACCATCAGCTATTAGCTTCTGCTTTATAGAGTTGAGTCTCGTATCACGACCATAGACGAAGTGATTCCACAAGTCGCGTATCGCCACAACACCCTTTCTCTGATAACCAATATTTGCTTGTCTGAAAACAGTCAAGGCTGTATGATGCACATACTTTGATATCTGAAGCTTCGATACAAATGCCGATTCGCTTGATTGCTGAGTTTCATTAAAGCTTATTGTTGCATCAACCTTAGCTTTCTGTGCTGCAACTTCATCGCTAAACCCTACCTCTTTATAATGCTTCAGCTGAGTGTTATAGGTTGCATATGAGCCTATGGCTACCGTCAAAGCATCCACAAAGGCATTTGGAGTCATGCCTATCTTCATGGCTGTTTCCATGATTTTCCCGTGCCAAAAACCAAAGTCTAAGTCTGACGGCAACAATCTTATGTTACCACTCATTCTTCCCACCCATCTTTTGTGGAAAAGAGGCAGGTTTTCAAGACACCAGTTAAATGCTTCACGAGCATGCCCTACCGCTTTTGTTAGTTCCACGGCGCTTGCATCACCCAAGAATGCCGGTAGTGATGTGATCTGCTTAAGTGCAGTCCAGGACCTGAAGGCTATCTTACCTGCGGTAGCACCTTTGGATATACTGTTTACGAGTTTGTCTAATCCGTTTACTCTCTGCTTAAAGCTGCCGGTTACTATCAGACACGTTTCCTCAAACGTTTTCAACAAACCCTCCCCTGAACCAAATATTGTTCTCATATTTTCAACCTTATTACGGAACAAAGGCATTGCAGTAAGAGCATTCAATTCACTTGCAACTTCATTATACGCTACCCAATGCTCCATATCGAGTACGTGCTCCGTCACAACATTAAAAACATCAGCGTTAAGAATGTCGATAGCTAAACTGTTTCTGGTACGCGCAATAATAGAGCCGGTTGTAGTTGCCGATTTCTGAGTCTCCGCCTCACGAGCCCCAAGATCTTTGTTAACTTTTCTTTCTCTTTTACTTATTTTTAATGGGAAGTAATCCTTAATCTCCGGCATTGGAGTCCCGTATGTCTTTTCATATTCGGCATTGTAACGGTCTCTTAACATTGGCAGGAATTCCTCCTGCAGCCAATCCACAATCTTAATCATCTCATCAGGGAGTTGCTGTTTAATTTTAGCCACATTCTCTTCTGAAATACCCATCCTTCTGAGTTTAATCCTACCGTCCTCCATTTTATTGACAGCGTAGATATATGCCAGCTGAGGTATCCCAACCTTAAAATCCCTGAGTCCGTTACTGTCAACCCAAGAGAGAGTCATAGTTTTACCTCCGCCTTTCAATTCCCATTTGCGAGCATACTTGGCTAAATCCTCCCATTTAGCTTTATCTTTCTCGAGTATTTCGCCCGCGAATTCGCCAAGTTTCCCCATAGTTTCATTGGTATTGATATACTCATCCTCAGAAGCCTTGAGAACCTTAGGCACAAAATGGTCGTACAGTTCTCCCCTGCCACCGGGATGTTGTTGGGCTAACAGTTTCATCATCTCATTAAAACTTGGAAGCGTTGACGTAGCTCCGTGCAGAACATCATATACGACTTTGCTGGCAGCTGACTGCTTACTATGGATATTTGACGATATCCACCCCATATCCGCGTTTACCATATCATACAGTTTATTTATTCGGTCTTTCTCACGCTGAACAAATGCTCTCGCACCCTCTTGCCCTTTGGCTACTACCCCCTGCAGCGCGCCAACAATCTCGGTATAGCCATCCGAAATCTCGGCTCGCAGAGCACGCATTGACTTGAGTGTTTCACGCTTGAACTCATTAAACGCCGAGCGTGTCATCAAGCCGGATTCTACATCCTTAGATGCCATTCTGATTTCCTCACTCAACGCTTTATGCTCTGCCTCTTTATCCGCTACCAACTCTTTATAACGCTTAGCAAGAATTGCTGCATCCATCTCCAATTCAGCTTTATGCTTTATAGAGTCATTGTCAGAGTGCGTTCTTTCTTCGATGCCTTCCAATATCTTGTCGGTTACAGCGTCTGTATTAGCAATAAATTCCTTATAATATTTAAGTCTCGTTGCTGTATCGCCATCAACTTTACCCTGCACCTCAACACCTCTATTATTGAGTTTTACGACTTTTGTAGATTTCAACTTGTCGTGAATTTCCCGTTTATGACGCAGCTGGGTATTGAGCATTATATCATACACTTTTTCAGCCAAGCTATCTACATTCTTCCTGCCGGTAGCATTGCGCACGGCACTGAGCAGCCTCTTCACTTCACCGTCTTTCATGTCGGCCATCTGCCCCTCGGCAAGCAACCCCTGAGCAAGATCTGTGATAGCCTTCACGGTGCGCTTGTCATATTCCTTCTGAACACTCATCGCCCTGAGCAGGTTGCTGAGATTACCACCGATAGAACGGTAGCTCTCCACCCTCAGTTGCCAGTTCTCCTCCTGAGCATTGGCAAGCCTTGACAACGCTGCACTCATCGCAGCATAGAGCCCTAATGATCCCGCCGGCTCGTTCACTCTCGGCTCATCCACAGCCACCGAATATGGCGCGGCGCTCTCCATGACACTCTTATCAAAAGCGGATTCATAGCTCAGACCATTCATCACATTCACCGCATCAAGAATCCTTATTGTGCTGCCACCGTTTTTAATCCTCTCGGCTAACGGTTTCAGCCCGTCAAAGCCCACATTTCCATAGGGCACCACCTTCATGCCGCCGAATCTCACAGCGTTCTCTGTCATCATATCTGCCAATCCTGCCGCATTCTCGCTGTATGAACTGTATGGGGTGTGGATATTACCTACTATCTGATTGGCATGGTTGAGTATCAGGAAGCTCACTTTGTTTCGACCGCCAAGGCGCTGAGATGCTATAAATTCGGCTATAACTTTGGAACTCGTAACGCTGGTTATCCTCTCGGGCTCATACCCGGGACTGAATACCTGACGGTCAAAACGTTTCACCCTTATTGTCTCGCCCCCTTCATCACCGGGACGCTGACGCACGGTTGTACCCTCTTCTCCTCCAAACAAACAGTATTTACCGGAGCGGAGGTTCATTATCAGGCACCCTTTTAACTTGTCTCCGAATAAAGACTCGAACCTGCGACACATATTCTCATCGGGAGCACTGGGTCTGAGGGTGCCGTTCGGATGATTGTGAACAAAATACACTTCGTCCGCTCCAAATGCTTTCATAGATGCGTATGCCGCATCCATATTCACCAACGTCTGAGTTGCATCGCCCATACCTAAATGCACCACCGTCGGCACTCCGTCTTTCACAAGTACCACAAAGGCATTTTCTACCGAGAAGTCCTCAAGGGCACGGAAGATATATGCCACATCATCTACGCTCTCAACCCTCTCTTTGCCCGTGAATCCAAACTCACCGGTCTCGCTGAATTTGCGCTCCACCAAGGTAAATTCGCCCTCCTCCAGCTTGCGTATGCCGCCCATGCCCTCAAAGCTCACAACGTTTCCACCCGCAGTCCTCATCTGATTCACACCTCCGGGCACTTGTCTTTCTGAGTCTTTTTCCCTAACTTTGCCATCAGAAGACAAATCAAGAGAAGTATTGCCAGCTGCATTGCCTTCGGACAATGTGAGGATACGGCCCCCCTCTCTCTCGGCTTGTCTCTTTTTTTGCTCCAACTGGCGCCCACTCAAATAGTGCCAGTTGATTATCTCACAATTGTCTTTCTTATTATCCACCTCAAGCAATACACAGGTATTCTTATCTGCAAGATGAATCAATATCCAGTTGTAAGGACGGGATCCTTTCTGATTTTGACCGTAAAGCTCCGGTGAATATAAAGCTGTATTAAGAATCTCTCGGCTATTCTTCGGGCTTAAATCCTTATGATTATCTCGGTTCTTAACCAAGATGTTCTTTTTTATTATAACGCGCTTACCATTTGCCCCTATAGCCTTATCTATATTCTCAGGAATAGCAGGCAACCCGACTGTTCGAGTAGGAGTTGCAAAGTCCTCATCTGTTATCTCATCAATAGACTTCACATCCTCTACTATCAGCTTGCCGTTCTCATCTATCGGATTCCCTTGATTATCCTCACCCTCCTTAAAGTCTTTAACATCCTTAGAGTCCTTAGTGACCTTAAAGCCCTTATTACTACCCTCCAACGACTCACCTCTTCGCTTCAGCATCGCCACACTCACCTCGGCTCTAACCCTACGGCTCATGTCGCGGCTCGCTTGCACAGCATCATGCTCAAGGTTGCCTACACTCTTGTAGTACTCGGTCAACTTACCCTCAAGTTCCTCAGTGGCATTATGGATGCGCTCCTCTATCGCCTCCACCGCCTGCTCATTGCTCTCTGCCGACTCCAGCTCACTGAGGTCGTTCCATAGCCTCTCGGCATACTCATCAATGGCGCGGTTGGCTGCCTCACCCTCGGGGTCTGCCATATCACGATCCCCACGCATATCTATCCGAGTGGTGGGCTCTACATCGACTAATGACTCACGACTACTCTCTGACGACTCCACCCCCCCAAACAAACCAAGCTGACGACTACGCCAATAGCCCTCACCCTCATTTGCAATACTTTCCTGAGATTTTTCACTCACATCCAAAAGTTTAACCCCTTTAT
Source organism: uncultured Porphyromonadaceae bacterium (assembly GCA_947177595.1). GTDB lineage: Bacteria > Bacteroidota > Bacteroidia > Bacteroidales > Muribaculaceae > Paramuribaculum. The sequence continues at coordinate 27,928 of CAMWUZ010000001.1, forward strand.
CATAGGATTTCTCAACCCCATTCAGTAACTTTGCAGCAGGAATAGAGCTATTAGAGGTCATTGCCAAAGGTTCGACCGTGCCATATTTTGCATTGTCGGAAGGCGCTTCTAAAAGTTCTATTTTTGTTACTTCGTAACTGTGAGCCGTTGCATTCGTATTCGGATCTTTATATTCTCTTATTGTTGTCTTAACCCGATATTCAGCATTTTCAATCTTCACTGCTCCGTACATCCTATGAATCAGTGACTCAGAATTGATGGCATTCCTATTGGTTCTTACACCGCTATCTCCTTTGGCGTAATCCGGATGCACTTCTACATCTAAACTTGAGGAAATTATCTGAGGTAGCTTTTTCAATACTGCCAAATGTACCCCTTGATTCTCGCTTTTTGCCATAGCAGATCGAGAAACAAATTTCTCAACGGTATGATTTGAGATTGTATAGCTAAACTCGTTTCCTTGTGAGTTTGTAGCAGTATGTGTGCCTGTTATGTGCTCTTTAGCCCATGCCTCAGCTTTTTTCAATGCCTCTTTACCCGTTCCACTGAAATCATGCCTTGGCACATCCACTATCCGAACACTCTTGTCAGCAAGCCCGGGCATTACGATACCCCTCTCTGACACCGCACGTTCTTGCACAGCGTCAAAGCCCTCGCCATACTCAGCACCCGGCTCATAAATCATCATCCCCTTATCACTCTTCTGCTCTTGCATTGCACCGAACAGCTTATCTATATAAGGGGTAAACTGCTTCACCTCTTCGGCTGTCGGATATGGGAAACCGTTCATGGCTTCGGGGGTCTTGCTGAACTCTTCAAAGCTCATAGGGCTAACTTCCGCATTCCTGCACTGCGCTTTATATATGGCGTAATTCATCCGTTGGTACGAGTCTATAACCCCCGGCTCAATCCCTCTGCTCAGGAAATGATTGGAAGCGTGCGAGTCGCCTAACTTGGCTACTGCCCATTCTGCAAACAGGCGCGCTGTCTCCTCTATCTCACTGCCCCAATAAGCACTGTTGTCAACACTATTGCTCCTCTTGTCATATCCCGACCCTTTTACAGCTGACAACAAGCCGCCGAGGGCTTCTGCCACCTCAGGGCGCATCGCTCCGAGCCTACCCTTGTTGTTGATGGTCTCTGTCGCAAACAGAAGAGCTTCACCACTCTGACGCATAAGGTAGTTGTCAAGCGCGTGCCACCATTCATGAGCAAGGCTTCCGGCTCCTCGGGTCTTCGTCAGATTGATGACTACCTCCAGCGGCTCATAGTGAGCATTGGCTCCACCCATACCACGAGCACCAAAAGCAAGCCCCAACTCGCCATTCAATGAAATAGCCTTGGGCGACAAGCCTGTCACCTTTGCCAAGTCCATCAGAGCATCATAGGTCTCATTCAGTGCCGCCTGACGGTCTGCCCCCTTTGTCCAGTTGCCGAACTGAACGCCACGGAAACCAAACTCCTCGGTAAACTGCTCGGGGGTCACACCCTTGCCGCCACGGTAATCCTTGCCAACCCTCGGCTTCTCGCTCCGCTCAAAATACACAAACTTGCGACGCTTGTTCATCGCCTCGACCCTCTCTGCCTCAAGTCTGTCCTTATTCTCCTTATACCATGCATCTGCCTCTGCCAAACTTTCAAAAGTCCTGACACGGTGATTGTCTTTGGTGCGGTTTACACTATAGCGGGTCTTTCTACGCATGGTATCATAGAAACGGGTCACATAGAAGTGCTCACGCCTTGACTTGCTCCCGTTAGCCTGCTCCACCAAAGCATTGACCTTATCGGAAAATTCCTGCGGATTCTCTGCAAGAGCCATCTGCGCATCCTCAAGGCTGCTGAAGGAGTCACCTACCTGAATCTGCTCATCGGTTACCGGATTACGGAATATCACCGCATACCCGTCATACTCCCCGGTAGTCTTACGCACCGGATGAATCGCAGCCTCCTTACCCTGGGCTTTGAGCTTCGCGGCAAAGTCCCTCGCCTCCTGCTCGTCAGCGCATATCTTCTCGGCTATGTTATAGCTCCTCGAATTGGTGAAGTAAGACACCTTATACTCACCCGTCTCGGCATACCTGGCGCCCTCCCCCTTTACGCGGAAGCAATCCACCGGATAGTCTATATCCGTGTCGCCGCGGCTTATCTTCACCGCAAGAGCCATCGCATCAAGCACATCATCAATATTGCGGCTCGCCTTAAACCGCCACAATCTATTGTCACTGGAATCACGCAACTCATATTGCTGATGTGCGCTGTCAGTAGCTATGCTGAAAGGTATCGTCAGCTTATCTCCGGGCTGAGAGCCTATGCGCTTCATCACCTCCATATTCACCCATGCAGCATCAGGAGTAAACACCGGCTCGGCAAACTGCTTGTCGCTGTTCCACCCCTTGATCTTATTGAAGTGCTCCGCCTCTGCCGCCTGACCGGGATAGCTCACCTCGCTCAGTGCAGACATTAGCTCACGCCTGCGCTCCGGCTCGGCATTCACAAATTCCTCAAGTCTCTTAATCTTGTCATATGTGGATGCAGCCCATTTTGACACCTTTGATGCATTACTCCTTGTAGCTGTCGGCTTCTTGGCTGAATACACACTCTGCCACAACGCTTCCGCTGCCATTGCCTCCTCAGCCGTCATCGCACCCTGAGCCACAGCCCTGCCGAAGTCAGGACGCTTCACAACCTTGCTGAAAGGCTGCTCTATCAGAGCCTGAACAGTCGCAACCTCAAAGCGCTTTGACATCTCCTTGAGCATATTCTTGCGTGCACCCGCTATCTCCTCACCGAAATCCTCTATTACCGCACCTTTCACTTGGTTATTTACTGCCGATTCACTACCTTTGCCAACAGAACCTTTGCTCAAATCCGAAATTGGCGTCACTTCATTGTGATTAGCGTCGGTGAGAGCAGAGGTTTTCTTTTTCCACATTGTCACCGCTGCAAGTTCCTTGCGACCACGCCTTTGTTCTTCTATGAATACAGTTGTTCCATCCGGGTAGGACTTGGAGTATATAATATTGGGTATTCCTCGTTTTCCCTCTTCACTATTGACGGTGTCATAATTGGTTACTATATCCTCAATTTTTTCAAAATCAGAATTTGTAAGAGCTATCTGACCTCGATTTGATTCCGATACTCCACCATGCTGTTTCATGGCATGACGTATCGCATCACTATCTATCACATGGGAATAATCTGAGCTCACATCAACCCCCAAAGATACAAGGTCTTTCAGCAGACGGTCAGACACACCGCATATCTGTTTCTTGATTAGACCTCTTATTCCTTCTGCCGATTTCTGAATCAACTCTCCAATTGTGCCTTTGAAGTAGCTGAACAAATCACCGCCAGTGCCCTCATTAGAGACCTTAGTGCCCTTAGAGACCTTAAAGTCGTTATCCCCCTTTTGTTGACCTTTTATTTCTGACTCTCTTCCGGGTGCGCTTTCAGGTACAGTTCCCTCCGAAGCCAGCTCGATAGACCTATCTTCATTCCCTGCTCTCTGTTCTGCAACTTCTTTATCTCGTCCGGAAACAATAGCTTCCTCTGCAGGCAGAACTTCGTCGCCTCGCCCAGCTCCCGAGTGAATTCCTCCCGGCTCAGCCTCTTCAGCGCCTCCATTTTCAACTCTATGTCCTCCGGCAGTTTCTTCTTCTCTTGTGATTCCATTCTCTAATTCGTTTTGTTCAATTATTTCATCCGCAAAAATATCATAATAATCCGAGCCGCCCAAATTCTCATCCAAGTCCTTGAATCGCGCCATTAGCTGCTCCTCATAATCGCGATACTCCTCATAGCCTATTTTGAGATTTTCCTGATAAAAAGCCTCATTCTGACGCTCATAATAATCGAAATAATCCTGAGCTACCCTTCTCGCCTGCTCCATGCGGTTATTTATGATATAATTACGTATATCACCTATCGTTCGAGCACCGGATATAACCTCAATCAAGGCATTCAGAGCCTCGGAGTTGTCGTATGGCACACCATACTGATCGCATATCTCTTTGAAATAATCCTCCGCCAATCGGTCTATAGTCACACCGCCTTTAGCTTCAGACGCAAAAAGACCGAACAATTTCTTGCGCTCACCCTCACCGATTCCGACATGACTCTTTACGCCATATTTCAAGACTCGTCCATCCCTGCTCTTATTGCTCCACGCCACTTTCTGGTGCGACAGCAAAAACGCTGCAACCTCATCCATAGTCTGAGGAGTGGTATTTTCCAAAATCGCAAGAGCTTCCGGAATATCTCTTACCTCTTCGGCTACTTCACGCAAACGCTTATCAAAATTCTTTTTCTCCTCCTGCCATTGAGCCTCGGCGGCGGCTGCCAGTTCAGCCTCTTCCCGCTCAGCTCTCTCCGCCTCCTCTATACGGGCAACACGCGCTTTCTCTACAGCCTCCCAGTGAGTCACCTTTTGTTTCGCCTGCTCAATTGCACCAAGGCGAGCTGATTCTGCCTCCGCAAAAGCATCTATGTCATCCACATCAACGCTCCTTACATTCTCGGCTTCCCTCAGGTTTGCCTTACTTCGCTTTATTTGGTTCTCTATAAACTTTCGCTGGCTTCCACCGTCCGGCAACTTCTCCTCTATCGCATCAAGGGCAAGCTCCGGCTCCACGGCATCAAGCATCGGCTTACCCTGCTCATCACGGGGCACTCGCTCAAGCGCACTTTTCTCTTGCAAATCCCCACTATTTGTCGTACCTTTGCCGGCAGCGGAAAGATTAGGAGTGACAGCACGTGCTCCTTCAATTGGCTGACCGGCGGTTCCTAAAGCGGCAGCGTCTTTCTGCTCTTTCTTTTCTCTTGCCGGCGTTTTATTATCAAATGCTGTCAGCACCCAGTTACCGGCTTCGTCGCGAGCTACTACTACCCTATAATTATCCTTATCAAATACTGCCGTTCTGGCATTTTGTTCGGTAAACGCTCCATTCTTAATAACATCGTCAATCACCTCTATTGCTTCCTCCATAGAGGAGAAATCTCCGAGAGTCTGAACATGCTTTCTATCTATATGCGCCAGACCTTTGCCGGAATATGCCGTCGGAGCATCACCCCATACAAGGTCTATCTCACCTATTTCAGGGCGATAAAATACACCTTTAGCCTGTCCGCTTTTAAGACGCGAGAGGTACTCTAAGGCTGCCTTTGCCTTACCGCGAAAAGATGCAAATACATCACCGAACTTTCCACGACCAACCGGCTTAATCTCAACCTCCTCCGGCTTATAAGACTTATAAGACTCATCCGACTTATCAGTCTCATCCAAAGCCCTTGCCTGAGACACCCTCAACACATCTGCCGCATCTGCACCACGCTGAACATCATCACGGCTCATGCTCATCACACTCCCGTCAGGCATGGTAACATCAACCATACCGGCAACCGGGGCACCCTGCTCATCAACCGTATCACCTGAAATCACCACTTCAACAGGTTCGCCACCCTCCTCCGTCAGCATACGCACACGCTCACCCGGAGTAAAGCTCACAATACCGTCTATCTCAACCGAAGCACGTTCAGCCATCTCCTCGCTGATTTTCCCCGCAGCTATCTTTTTCAGCTCGGTCGGGTCAACCTCATTCTCTATACTCTTTATAAAGGTGGGCGCTGTACTCTCAGCATTACCTTCTGCATCCACAACAATCAGCATATCCGAAGAATTGGTCTTATCAATATCCCCATTATCATAACGCACAATCTTGCCGCTCGTCACCCACATCTGCCTGCCGTCCGTCAGACGCACCTCTATAACAGTCCCCGTATCAGCATTCGTGCAGCGGTCTATCTTTGCGTCATTCTTGCGCACCTCCTCCGAGATATCATCACGCACACGCTCTATCACCCCATCGTATGCCGCCTTCGCATTCAGGTAACGCTCTATCATAGTCTGCTCCTCGGGCTCCCCTTTAGACGCAATACCTCTTGCCTCCTCGATTGCGAACTTATCCAGATTATCTACAAATTCCTCACCAAACGCTGCTACAAGATTCTCACGCTCATTCTCCCATGCAAGACGCATATCCTTACGCGCACCGCTGCCCTCTTCAGCGCTATACCCCTCCGCATAATAGTCATCCGCACCCGGCTTATATTGTTCATATGAATCATTTTCAATACCTTTGCCGTCAGAAGTTGTGCCAGGTGGTACAAGGGATCCATCCATCTCTTCACGGACGAGTTGGTCGAAACGTGTCTCGTCAGCACGACTTCTTCTCTTTTCATTCACCCCTCTCGTTCTATCATAAGCCGTTATCACAAAGCTGCCATCCTCTTTTCTTGCTATAACAACTCTGTGATCCCCTTTCTCTATCTTGCAATTACCACCTTTCTGAAAAATGATATCACCATTATTGATGACATCATCCATAACGCTCATTAATTCTTGAACTGAATCAAAATCGGCATTCTGAATGATATGCTTCTCGATTATATGGCTAAGACCCTTCTGCTCATCGCCCCATATCAGACCTATCTCACCTATCTCTTCGCGATTGAATACCCCTCTCGTTTCGCCTGACTTCGCTTTATATAAGAATTTGACAGCATCCTTTATCCGCCCTTTGAAATCCTCATATATATCACCGAATACGCCTTTTCCAACCGGCTTTATCTCCGATTCTTCCGACTTATAAGACTCATCCGAAGTCTCCGACTCCTCAGCACCCCTATTTAGTATCACATTCGCAAGATTTAAACCTCGGAAATTAAGACTACATTCCATATAAGTCATTACGGCATCAAGCTCTTCATCTGATAGACTGGAGTCGCTAATTACCTCATGGGCAAGATTACCGATATCCTCATTTGTAGTGGCATCTATGGCTTTTCTCAGCGACTCCCACTTCTCAGGCTTTAATATATTTGCCGCCGTTCGGTCTGCCTTGTTTACCTCATGCTTCAAATATGAATACCCGGCAGAAGTTATGCCATACTTACCGATTCCCATCAGACCCATTGACAAAGCCATTCCACCCCATATATCACCGTGGAACTGACCTGTAAAAAATAAATTCTTCCTTTCGGTTACCGGATTACCCTGCTCATCTAACACTGGGTTACCATGCTCATCTAACACCGAAACTTCAGTGAACGCGTCATCAAGTCCAAGCATTGAACGCCATAAATGTCCATAGTACTCTTCAGAAATCTCCCCTAATGAGTCAGACATTCCAAGACGTGAGAAATGTTTTTTCACCGTGTCGCGAACCGCACCGAAGTTGGACGCATTGAGGCGAGCGAGCATACCGCTCATTCGCTTACCTCCAAAGGTTTTTGCAACCAGCGGAGTAAGCTTATCCAAATGAGTGCCGAACATTTCCGAGTAGTTTTCAATAATGGCATTGGCTTCTCCTTGCCATACAGCGCTACCCCATGTTTTATCGTTAGAGAAATCGTAATTTCCATCTTCATCCACTACCACATCGCCCAACTTGCGGTCTATAATATCAGCTGCCGTCTTGCCGCCCTGAACAGTATTAGTCATCAGCGGAGCGCGGATAAGAAGTTCATCAGCGGTTGTGCCCAATGCTTTCACCATCCAATTGCCAGCCATTTTGCCGACACCTTTAGCACCATACTTCTTTGCGTATCCTTTTACACCGAGCTCAGCTATCTCCTTTATAGCCTTTTCACCAAACACCTTGGCAGACTGCTTCGCTGCAACACCTCCTAATTTGCTCAAACCCTCAAACCCACCTCCGGTGAGGTAAAAATCAACCATGAACGAGGGCATATATCCAGCCATACCTCCGGCTCTATTCCACCATGAAGAATTACCTCCAAACAGCTGCTCCGCTTCCTGCTTGTCATGAATAGCCTTCATCATAGCCTCTCCGGCTTTTCGCTCACCCTCGGTAGCGGTAGGCTCAGCATACTGCTTGGAATTCATCATTGTCATAGCATCCTTTAAGTCGCCCACTCCTAAATCCCAAGTCCTGCCATCTGCAACAGCCCTGCCGAACCCACGCCAAAAACCAACATCCTTGCCTGACTGACGATCTTTCTCCTCACGTAGATCCTTTAACAACTCTTCTTTCTGGCGAATAGCAACCTCCAATGCAGCATTTTCCTTATCGCTCTGCTGCCGCGGAACATAGGTCTGCCCGGCAAGAATCGTCGCCAACGGAGCTTCATTCTTCTTGTAATCCTTCTCCCATTGAGAATAAACGCGCTCCTTACTATCCTCGTATTGCTTTTGTAGCTCAGCCAACTCCGCTTCCGCACTTTTTATGCGACCGTCAATTGACTCGCGCTCCTTCTGCATCTTGTACTCTTTACGCGCGGCTTTCGCTGCACCCTCCGCCGCATCTGCCTCATTCAAGTCTGATGTCAACCTACCGTCAGGAAGCAACCACCGCGTCACCGGCTTACCGTTCACTACACTCACATCGTATGGTACGGGCGATTTGGGATTCATAACCCCTTTCTCACCGGCAGCAGACTCGCCCGTACCCACTGGTGTAGGCGTTATACCCATAAGCTTAGTTGGCAGACCCAACAACTGAGCGCGCTCCTCGCGCCTCTTCAAATCAGCACGACCCGAAGGAAAATTAGACTGTATCATCCTCCGGGTATTATCCATACGCTCCTCTGACTTCGCATTGAACTCATTCTGAATACCGCGCACCGTATTAATCATACGCACCTTTTCCTGCTCACTCGGCTTCCATACAGGCTGTGTAGGCGCTCCGGAGGAGCTCGGCATTTCCACTCCGGCTACCGAGGGAGTATCATTACCCCTCTTAGCAGCCGCTTTATCACCCTTGCCCGGAACATAATGCCCCTGCGCATCATAGCTACCGTCACCAGGAGTTACCGGCTGCTGAGACTGGACCTGCTGAGCTGGAGCGTAATACGCATCAAACTCATCCATAGTACCCATCTCAAGACCCATTCCTACCGCCTTTTTGTAGTACCATTCCCTATCTTCCTTATTGGCAAGAGATTTTTTGAACTCCTGTTCATCGCCTATATCATAGCCTCCACCTTTGAGTCGATCATACAGCCATTTTACACCCTCATTATTCTGTTCCATAACCTTCAAAAAAACAATAATCAAAACAATACATTATTTTACATACGGAGCTGCTTCTTTTTTCGCAGCATCAGCTTTTACTCTGTGTGGAGCTCGCATCTCCGCCTCTTCCGCTTTCTTTCGCGCATAATGAGCCTCAGCCTCACCTGCAAGCTCATCTATACTCTTGAATACCTCTTCTTTATCTCCGTTGTTGCTTCTTCTCTCCTTTTTAGGATTTATGCCACCGTTGTTGCTTGTTGTTTTGCCATCGGTTGACGTCTGCTCGGTGTATGGATTATCCTTGACATACCTCTGAACAGCCGCCTTGTATTCCGCCTCATTCTTATACTCCTTGCCGAGGAAATTTATTGAATACTTACCGCCGCCACTGACAGAAATCCTATGCCTACCCAGCTTCTCACTCTCCTTATTATGCCGCTTCTTCTCAGCCAAATCAGCCTCTTTGTTCCGCTGATCCTGCGCATCCCGAGCCTTCTTCCTCTCCAACTCAGCCTTGCGAGCCGCATCGGTAGCATCGGCAGCCGCCTTCTTATTACGCAACCCCTCGAGCTGCAGCCGCCACTGCCTATCCCACCTCTCAGACTCAGTATCCTTATCCTGCGCACGGCGCAAACCCGCATTATACGCATCACGCTCCCTGTTATACCGAGCCATCATATCATCCCAACGCTTCTGAACACCCTCACTCAACCGAGCCGGCTGCTCAACATTAGGCGCATACTTACTCGTGAAAAACAAATTGCTCATCGCCGAAATTCCGTCACCGATACCGCTAATCAGCACCCTGTTCCGCTGACGCCTCAGCAACTTCTCATCCTCGGCAGGATCACGCGGCGCCGGATTAGTCGCACGAAACAACTCCTCATAGGTAGGCTTCTTCACCTCTCTACTTTCATCTACTTTAGAACCGGCAGCCGGCTTAGCCTCACCACCTGCAGCCGAAACCACCATCGCCGGCTTAGCCCCACCCCCCGTCACATTATAAGATTCATCCGACTTATACGACTTATCCGCCCCATCATCCGGCGCAGCCTCAGCAACAGGCTTATCATTAGGCGCAACCGCCGCAGCCCTGTCACCGGCACCCGGCTGGTAAATGCCACTATCATCCCACTTCCCGTCACCCACCGAAACCGAGTGAGCATCCACATTCAAAATCCTGTTCTTACTCCTACCCTTCAACATACACTCACACCCTTAAACCATTATCCCTTTTAATCGCATTCTCCAAAGCAACCTTAGGATCACCCGCCGCAGGAACAGAAACAGTCCCCTTAGGCAGAGCAGACAACTTCTCAGGCTGCGCCACCCTACTGTCCATATAAGAATCAACCGCACCGCCAATCCCCGCCGCAGCACTCCCCACACCGCTTATAGCCTTGCTGATCTCGTTAGCCCTATTCTGCTCGATCCCCGCCAGCTTCTCATCCAACTGGGCATCCCGCTCCCTATACTGAGCCTCGATAGCATCCTTACGCGCATCAGCATTGGCGACAATACCGCTCGCAGCATCAGCCAGAGCCTCACTGTTAGCCATCTTCGCCGCAGCAACACTCTCATCAGTGCCACCCGTCACAGCCTGAACGCCCGCCGCCTGACGATTACGCTCCCTGATAGCCTCAGCCGTCTTAGTCAGCACACGCTGAGCATCACCACGCTGAGTCGCATCCTCATAATACCGGCGGTTAAACCAATCCTCATTATCACGCTTCTGCGACTCCACACGCCTCTTAGCCTTCTTAGCCGCCTTACTCGCCTTAATACCGCCAATGATACTGCCCGCAACCTGCAAGCCCGCACCAATCAAACTACCTATCATATATCCTCAAGATTAATATTTATTACCATCCCCCAAAGATAACCCCCTATATTCGCAGCACATTGTTAAACATTAACCCACCGATGGCAAGGCAAAAAACCGGCGGCAGAAAAAAAGGCACACCAAATAAAGCCACAGCATTCACTCGGGCAACATTCTCACAGCTGCTCGACAAATACTCCGCATCCGGCGACCTCGTATCCGACTTCATGAGCCTGCCACCAAAAGAAAGAATAACCATGGCGGAAAAACTCGCCCAATACTGTATCCCCAAAATGCAAGCAGTAGCAATGGACCTGCAGCAAACCGACACCTCCGCCCCCACACTCACCGACCGCCTCCGCGCTCTCTCCCAAGAACCCGACAACTAACACACTGATAAGCCCGGAATCCAAATGGCAAATCAATTGGGCATTCAAGATAAATTACTACCTTTGCATACCTGATGCCGATATCGTCACCCGCAGCGTTGACCCGTCAGAGAGGCAATAACTTGACGTTTTCAATATAGCGGTGCGATTTTGTTGCGCAGTCACCACAAAACCAACCATAACCAATTATAAACCAACTAACAAAATGCCCTAACCAGCATTTTACCTCAGAATTCTAACTAATGAAAGTTTTAAAATTTGGCGGAACTTCTGTTGGCACAGTCGCAAGCCTGCAGAGCGTAAAGTCAATTGTTGAGGCGGAAGAAACACCGGTAATTATAGTCGTGTCGGCTCTCGGAGGAGTCACCGATATGCTCATATCTACCGCCAAGGCAGCTGCCGCCGGAAATATTGCAGAGTACACGGACATTTTTGCGAAGATAAAGCAGCGTCACTATGACGTTATCACTGGTATGGTGAGCGACAACCACCAGTCAAAAGTCATGGAACGTGCAGATGAAATGCTTGACGAACTCGCCAATATATTTAAAGGTGTGAGTCTGCTGAAAGATTTGTCACTCCGCTCACTTGACATTATCGTGAGCTACGGAGAGCGGTTGTCAAGCATGATAATCAGCAATATCATCAGAAGGGCTACCCTCTTTGATTCCCGTTCCTTTATAAAGACCACCGACCAGTTTGGCAAACACGTTCTTGATCCTGTAACAAACGAACTCGTAGCCCAAACTTTCTCACCGGCGGAATTTGGGGTTGCGGTTGTGCCCGGCTTCATTTCATCAGATAATGCTACCGGAGATGTTACTAACCTCGGTAGGGGCGGAAGTGACTATACCGCGGCTATAATCGCTGCGACTCTGGATGCGGAAGTGCTTGAAATATGGACAGATGTTGATGGATTCATGACAGCTGATCCGAGAGTGATCAGCAACACCTATGTTATTGACCATCTCACTTTTGTAGAAGCGATGGAACTCTGTAACTTCGGTGCAAAAGTAGTTTATCCTCCTACTATTTATCCGGTGTTCCATAAAAACATCCCCATTCTCATTAAGAATACGTTCAATCCTGCTGCTCCAGGCACCCTCATCTCTGCTACAAGAGAAACTGAGGAGGCCCGCTGCGATGGTAAAGCTATCAAAGGGATTTCTTCTATAAGCGATACCTGTCTAATCACCGTTAGCGGTCTTGGCATGGTAGGTATCGTGGGGGTGAATGCTCGAATCTTCAATGCACTCGCCAAGGAGGGTATCAGTGTATTCCTTGTGTCTCAGGCATCCAGTGAAAACACTACATCATTTGCTATTAAGAATGAGGATGCCGCAGTTGCCGTCAAAGCTCTTGAAAAAGAATTTTATCAGGAGCTACATTCCGGAGAAATCAATCCTATTCATGCAGAGCATAATCTTGCAACAGTCGCTATTGTTGGTGAAAATATGCGGCATGCTACGGGAGTTGCAGGCAGACTGTTCAACACTCTCGGGCGAAACGGCATCAATGTAAAGGCGTGTGCCCAGGGTGCATCTGAAACCAATATTTCATTTGTCATAAAATTATCCGATCAGAAAAAAGCTCTAAATGTAATCCACGACAGTTTTTTTCTCTCTGACACCCAAGTGCTTAATCTTTTTATAA
>CAMWUZ010000002.1 GCA_947177595.1 uncultured Porphyromonadaceae bacterium
TAGCATTCATCGTTATCGCGCTCGGCTGCATAGGTAGCGCAAGCGCACAGTCATTCAACCTGAAGGATATGCTCGGAGGGCTTATCTCAAGTGACAAAATCACAGTAAAGAGCATGGTAGGAACATGGAACTACTCCGCCCCCGCCGTAACATTCAAAAGCAGCAACCTGCTCAAGAAGGCTGGTGGAGCAGCAGCTTCATCAGCTGTCGAGTCGAAACTTTCACCCTACTATCAGAAAGCGGGACTCACCAAAGTGGTACTGACTGTTGCAGAAGACAGCACTTTCACCATGAGCATGGGCAAGACAACCCTAAAAGGCACCATCACCACCCTTTCAGGCTCTGACTCACAGGCAAACTTTGTGTTTAACTTCAAAGTCGGCGGTAAGCTACCTATCGGCAAAATGAACACCTATGTAACAAAAGTAGGATCCAACAACCTGAGTGTCACTTTTGATGTATCAAAATTGGTGTCAATCGTAGAAAAAGCCGGCTCGATTACCGGCAGCAGTACTATAAGCGGCATTACAAAGGTGCTTCAGGGCTATGACGGAGTATGCGCCGGATTCAAACTGACCAAGAAGTAAATAACGCAGCGTAAAATGCTCACTGCATCAATTGTCACCTTCCACACTCCGGATCAAGAGCTGAAAGAGTGCCTGGAAGCGTTGCAAAACAGTTGCGTTGATAAAATAATAGTAATAGACAATGCCTCGGAAGATAGAATCCGGGGTATTGCCGCTTTTTTTTACAAGGTAGAATATCTCTCTTCTACAAACGTAGGCTACGGAACTTCCCACAACAAAGGAATCAAACGAGGAGAAGAGCTCGGAGCGGAATATCATCTCGTGCTCAACACCGATACGGCTTTTAAGAGCGAAGATATTGCCGAGTTGCTCAGGCATATTGAAGCCGCAGATGATATTGCCCTTATCCATCCGAGAGTTGTGGATAAAAACGGGGATGACTTGTACACCAGCCGTATGCTTCCTTCTCCGTTTGATCTGTTTATCCGCCGGTTTCTCCCACGCTCATTTTTCAAAAAACGCCGGGCTCGCTATCTGCTCAAACACCTTGATCACGATATGCCACATGACCTACCTTATCATCAGGGGAGTTTTCTTTTGATGCGCATATCGGCACTGAAAGATTCAGGGACATTTGACGAGCGTTTTTTCATGTACCCCGAAGACATAGACCTCTGCCGACGCCTGCACGCCAAATACCGCACACTATACGTGCCGACTCCCAGAATCATCCATAACCACAGAGCGGAATCATATAAGTCACTGAATATGCTTGCCATACACACTATCAACATCGTCCGCTACTTCAACAAATGGGGTTGGTGGAATGATCCCGGCAGAAAAGCCATTAATCAGCGATTACTGCCAAATAAATAAGGTGTGCCGTTTTCTCGACACACCTTATTTATTATATTATATGCGTTATCTGTCAAAGATATTTAGCTACTGTCGTACCGATCTGCGCCGGGTCAGCTATACGGTCAACGAGCTCACCATTTACAATAATGTAAGTGGTTGGAAGAATCTGCACGTTATAGTTGCTGAGTGTGGCAACACCGTCTGCCGGAGAATTATATACGGTTACCCAAGGAAGATTCTTAGCGCTCTGTTTCCACTGATATTCATCCTCATCAAGCGCCACCTGATAGATTTCAAGTCCGGATTTCGAATACTTGTCATAAACCTGATTGAGTACAATATTGTAAGCGGGTGAAGCCTCAGCGCCATAAACTGTAAAACTCAGCACTACCACCTTATTGTCTTCCGCAACTTTGTTAAGGCTGTGCTTCACTCCTTTATTATCATAAAGGTCAATATCGAAGAGACTCACCTCCGGAGCTTCGATAGTAGCGATTGTACCATTGGCAGTGCGTCGGTTGCTGAGGAAAAGCTTACGAAGATACTCGGTGCGCGGGTCATTCGGACGATACTGGTCAAAAGCATTTGCAACAGCACCGATAATTCTGTTATCCACTTTGTTTTCAGGATTGTATAGCGACACACCGCCTACCTTCTTATTGATTATATAGTATGACACTATACCGGCAGGGTCACCGAGCATCATTCCGCCAAGTTCACGCTTCAGAAGTGTATCACTCTGAATACCGCTTAGTCCGTTTTTCGCAATCGCCTCACGCACGCGCGTATCTACATGCATGAGCATCTCCGCGCTCTCGCTGCCGGTAAGTGTATATTCGGTATCAAACGCACTCGCTTTGGAAAGCACTGTCACACTTTCGATACTGTCGATAGGGAAATATAGCGATTTATCACCGAGACGCAGACGATAGATATCCGGATATCCTGCCGCTTCATGACTGAACTTGAAGTCACCGGCTCCTGCAAGTTTCACAGAATCGATAGGAAACCAGCGACCGTTTGACGAAGCCTCGAGCACCATTGTCTGACCGTCAGCACCTTCAATCTGTCCGCTCACCTTCCATTCATTGCTTCCGCTACAACCGGCAAAAGCCAATACAGCTGCCGAGCAAAGGCATTTTATTGTAGTCTTCATAAAAATACGTTATTGTGGTTTTAGCCCACAAAAATACTATTTTTTTTTATCTTTGCCTCCACAATCACACATATATGACATAAATCATGAAATCATCCTTTATTTGTCTCCTCGGAGCTATAGCGCTAATTATCCTGACCTCCGCCGCTCCGCGCACAGTCAAAGCTCCTGAATTCGAATCAGGGCAACTCACTTTCCACATTGCAGCGGTGTATCTCTCAGATACCGCCACAAGGATTGACGCGGATATATATGCCCGTCCGGGCAAATGGGAAGTTGCCGATACTTCTCTCCGTCTTATCAGTCAGATAACTGACAATGAATATCCCGTTCTACGCATTGAAAGAATGGAGTTTGAAAGCAAAGTATTTGGCGAAGGCAAAAACCAGATTACAGTACCTGGCTATGTGTGCGATGACTCCGCTCATATCCGCGCGACTTTTGTGTTTGACCGTCTCGCTCCCTCCGACAGCATATTTGATTTCATCGGCAGATTCGGTGTTTGGAATACCCGCGGTATAAATCTGAACTACCGTCCGAACGGAATCCAGACTCACCTGACCGGTGTAATAAACGGTCGACCCGATGCAAGTTGGATTGCCTTATTGCCATTTGACAAGGATGCCAGAGTGACAAAATCCATTTTGATTCCGGTCAACAACGGCAAATTTGAGTATGATTTATGCACTCCCGACACCGTTCCTTATGAAATTATGGTTGTGATAGAGCGGCTTGCCACAGGAGCCTGGTACAATCACCACTTTATTGCCGAGGGCGACACTGTGAAATTTGATTTCAGCGATGAGGAGAGCTACAGCTGGAACAATACGACTGGAGGACCGGCCACTCAAAAACTACTTGGTCATTACTCTAAATGGCAAAACATTTTGGATGGGAGCGGAGTTCTCAAGGAACAAAAAAGTTTGATGGACTCTAAGCAGTTCTATTCAGAGAAAGCGTATGAAATCTTCGCCAAACTAAATGACCAGAACACACCTCAGGAGGAAAGGGATGCCCTGAGGATAAATCTGGGAAAAATGCACGAAACAAGCGATGATCTATCTCCTGCGGCAAAAGTTAATGTCGCCAAAATTGATTCTGTAAATGCCCTCATTAAAAAAGAGCGAATGAAGTTTATTGAAGAGGATGCGTCCATTGCTGGACTATCCTTGATCTATGACAACATGATCGAGGGAACCAATCTTGACGAAGCACTTGATATCTTCAAACGTGTTTACGCAACCCGCTACCAGAACAATCCCCTTGGAATAGAAATCCTACAATACATAGCCAATGAAAAGGCTGAGGTCGGTGCAAATTATCCTGATTTCACCGCTCCGGACCTTCAGGGAAATATGCATACCCTCTCTGACCTCATTAAAGGTAAATATGCCATTATCGACCTGTGGGCGTCATGGTGCAGCTCATGCCGCAAACACTCGGCAGAACTGATTCCCATATATAACAAGTGGAAAGACCAAGGATTTACCGTGGTTGGAATTGCACGGGAAAGCCAGGATACAAAAGCAATGGAATACTCTATAAAATCAGATGGATATCCGTGGCTCAATCTTGTCGAGCTCAATGATGCCGGTAACATTTGGCTAAAATATGGTGCTCCAAATGCCGGAGGCAAAATTTTGCTTGTGGCTCCCGATGGTAAGATTTTAGCCGTTGAGCCGAAAGCTGCGGAAGTTGATGCGCTTCTCACCAAACTTATCGGCGAAAAATAAGTTAATGCTTTTTGTAACCTATTCATGCTTTAATGTATCTAACAGATAGACACTAATAAATCTAAAGACACCTTGTTATGAAACGTTTATCATTCTTTGCATTGGGAGCCGTGACATTGCTCACTCTCTCTTCTGCCGCTCCACGCACAGTTGTGGCACCCGAATTCGAATCAGGCTACATGAATTTTCGCATAGCGGCAGTCCATCTATCTGACACCGCCACAAGAATCAATGCCGATATTTACACCCGCCCGAAATATTGGGTTACTGTTGACACGAACATTTATCTTGCAAGCAGAATTACCGATAATGAATATCCCGTGCGCCGCATTGAAGGCATGCCGATTAGAGAGAAAGTTTATGGTGGGGATTCCGCGCATATCCGGGCAACATTCGTCTTTGACCCGCTTGCTCCTTCCGACACCGTTTTTGACTTCATTGAAAGAGGCGGCGCGTGGAACGTGCGCGGTATTGATCTGAACTACAAGCCGACGGGGATGAAAACTCACCTGAGCGGAATTATCAACGATCGTCCCACTGCAAGCTGGTTGCTTATGATTCCTTACGGCAAGGACACCCGTGTGAACAAAACAGTCATCATACCGGTGGAAAACGGGAAGTTTGAATATGATTTATATACCACCGATACTGTTCCCTATGAATTGATTACCGGCATTGAAATGTTGAGCGGAAGTTGGATGAATCACCCGTTCTTTGCCGAGGGAGAGCAGGTAAAATTCGATTTTTCAGAAAGCTCAGCCCACATGTGGGATAATACTCAAGGTGGCAAAAACACCAACAAACTACTTGACTTTTACAAAAACAGCCAAACGAACTGGGACAATAGCGGATTATCTCAGGAGCGAGATAGACTTGACAGCCTTAAACTGTATTACACTCCTGAAATGTATAACATTACCTCCAGACTCAAAGAGGCTTCTACTCCAGAGCTCAGAGACTCTCTATTTAATATGTTCAAGGAACTGAGAAATCTGGACAAAGAATATTCTCCCGCAGGAAAAGAGATTAACGCCCGTATTGATTCTCTTTTTCGTGTATCAGATGAGGAGAAACTGGCATTTATTGAAAATGACGCTTCACTTGTAGGTCTTACACTTATTTATGTGGATATGACTTTCAACAATAAGGATTTTGAACGTGAGCTGGATATCTATAATCGTGTGTATGCCGACCGCTATCCCAATCATCCCCTCTCCACAGAAATCAAGCTGCATCTTGCTGATGAAAAGGCGGAGGTTGGCAAACATTATCCTGACTTCACAGCGCCTGACCTTAAAGGAAATATGCACACTTTGTCAGACCTGATAAACGGCAAATATGCAGTTATTGACCTATGGGCGTCATGGTGCGGTCCCTGCCGCCGACACTCCATGGAGCTGATTCCGGTATATGAGAAATGGAAAGACAAAGGGTTTACCATCGTAGGTATTGCCCGTGAGAACGGTGACACTCAGGCAATGGAAAGCTGCATAAAGACAGACGGATATCCGTGGCTCAACCTGGTGGAACTTAACGATGCATCAAACATCTGGAATAAATATAAAGTGGCAAATGCCGGAGGTAAGATTGTTTTAGTAGCACCCTCAGGAACTGTTATTGCAATCAATCCGTCGGCGGACGAAGTTGACGCGCAACTCACCAGATTACTTGGGAACGAAAAATAATTTTTACTGTAACAGATAGCTGAAGGTATGTATCCTTAATATATAGGAAATAACTAAGCTGATGCTGACCGAAGAGTTCAAAAAGATGGTACTGCCGTATCACAAGGATATGTATCGCGCCGCCTATTCCATATTAGGCGGTTGCGATGCTGCAGGTGATGCCGTACAGGACGCAATGCTTAATCTTTGGTCAAGCAGAAATAATCTCCGGAACGTGGCAGACATGAAATCCTATTGTATGAGTGCTGTCCGAAACACTTGCATCAAAGTGCTCCGCCGTAATAAAAATATGACATCTCAACCCGATACTCCGGAAATAACTTCAGATGAAGATATCCACAATGCTGTGGAACTGAAGGATTCGATGGAATTTATAGATACTGCCATCAGAAGGCTACCTGTTGACCAACGTTATGTTCTCCGTCTCAGTGCTTATGGAGGCTTCTCTAATGAAGAAATTGCCGATCTGCTGGGTATTTCAAACGGTAATGTAAGAATCCTGCTTTGTAGAGCGCGTAAAAGATTAAAGGACATATTAGGATATGAGTGAATACGATATAAATAAACTACTTGAAAGATACTATTCAGGAATAATTACCCCGAAAGAGTATCAGGAATTGCTGTCGGCAATGGATTCGGCTCAGGTTCTCCTGCCGGATCTTGAAGTTGAACGCAAGATATTCATGGCTATCCATAAATGTGATATTTCCGTCCCTGAAAATCTTGAACACCGACTCAGCAAAGCTATAGACCGTAGAAACAGACGGTTCCACAACACAATAAAAGCTTTTGTGGCTTCCGCCGCTGTTGCAACAGGAATAATTTTCATTACCTTTGCCGGATACTTCACACCATCTCAACCTGATACGGGGATCAGCGACGAAGAACTATGGAGAAGAGCGGAAAATGTTGACGCCGCCTTACGCTCGGCGCTATCCGGACTGAGCGAGGGTCAGAACGCCGGCATTGAATGCGTGGAGGAAATCAAAATAACGCAGAATCTAAATATATGACCGCTATGAGAAGACTGATAGTTTTATTTACCATTGCATTTTTTATTGGCACAGCATTGACCGCCAATGCTTTGACAAGAGCTGAAATAATAAGACTACTCGCTCAAGAGAAATCATTCAATGTCACCTATATGACTAAAGCTATGCTCGACAAGGTTGCGGCAAGCAAAAAGGATTATCCGCTGGCGGTACTCGCCGACAATGCCGGGGTTAACTCAGTCAGGGTTTTTGAGTTTGGAGACCAGGTGGCTGTAGATTACGGAAAAGCTCTGCTGAACACATATATTTCAGGTGATAAGGAAGCTGACCTCATGTTATTGCAGCAGCAGGAGGGATATCGTTATGTGGCTATTTATGGATTACCCACTCAAGCCCATATTTATGGCACGGTATTAATATTTTCAGAATATTATAACTACAAAACCACTCTTATTATAATAAATGGCAGTATATCGGATGATACTGTAGGGAAACTCATAGAAGCCTTCGACAAATAACGCCATAATCATGAAAATATTGAAGGGCTTCTGACCGAACTTATCAATCATTAGGCAAAAATTGCTACTTTTGCAGAGTGCCCCGGCATAAGGGGCATTTGTGCAATGGAAACAACTTTTCTTTTTGTTATCGAGATGATAGGCACGGTTGCCGCTGCCATAAGCGGTATCCGACTCGCTGCCACAAAACGCTTTGACTGGTTCGGAGCATACACTGTGGGACTTGTAACTGCCATCGGAGGCGGAACTCTCCGCGACCTGCTGATAGGCATTCCGGTTTTCTGGATGCAGAGCGGATGGTATGTGGGCATCACCGCATTTTCGCTTGTAACCGTTATGTTATTCCGTAGTTTCCTTGTGAGCCGAGACAAAATTCTTTTCATTTTCGATAGCATCGGTCTTGCCCTCTTCTGCGTTATCGGCATCCAGAAAAGCCTTGCGGCTGGTTATCCTATGTGGGTGGCAACCGTTATGGGTATCATCACAGGCGCCTTTGGTGGTGTTATCCGTGACATCCTCATAAACGAGGAGCCTTTGGTTTTCAGAAAGGATATTTATGCAACCGCCTGTCTTGCAGGAGCATTGGTGTGGTGGATAATAGACATATGCGGTGGCACACCGTTTGCCCGGCAAATCAGTTGCGCCGCTATGGTGATTCTACTGCGTGTACTCGCCCTCAAATACAATTTGTCCCTCCCGGTCCTTGCCGTGGTGAGCATGAAAAAGGACAAACAGAATGGTTGAAAAGTGTAGTTTTTAGATGCTGAATTCGTTTTAAAAGTGTAATTTTGTAACATATAAGAATTCTTACTCGCTTTTAATCCACACTAATGACTGAAGAACTTCAGGAAGAAATCAACGACATAACAGAGCCGGTTGATGCTGCCGAACCCACCCGGGAGCAGCTTCAGCAGTATAGTGATGACGCGATCCGTACACTTGAATATCCGGAAAACGTGCGTCGTCGTCCCGGTATGTATATCGGCAAACTCGGAGACGGCAGCTATAGTGATGACGGAATCTATGTGCTACTCAAAGAGGTTATCGATAACAGCATCGACGAGTATATGGCTGGTTTCGGCAAAAAAATAATTGTCGATGTCACAGACACTACAGTCACCGTGCGCGACTTTGGCCGAGGGATTCCCCTGAATAGTGTGGTGGATGCATCTTCCAAACTTCATACCGGCGGCAAATTCGACACAAAAGTATTCAAGCGCTCCGTGGGTCTTAATGGTGTGGGTATAAAAGCTGTGAATGCGCTCTCGTCGGATTTCCTCATTCAGAGTGTGAGAGACGGAGAGATGAAGCGTGTGCAATACTGCGCGGGCATTATTGCCACAGAAGAACCTATTGTTCCTACCGAAGAATCCGGAGGAACCATGGTGCAGTTTACTCCGGATAATACCATATTCCGTGACTTCCGTTTCCGTGAAGAGTTTGTAATTCCATTGATAAAGAACTACACCTTCCTCAATACCGGGCTGGTAATTATTTTTAACGGCAAAAGATATTCAAGTCGCAACGGTCTGCTTGATCTTCTATCCGAAAACATGACCAATGAACCGCTCTATCCTCCGATTCACCTGAAAGGTGAGGATATTGAAGTGGCACTCACCCACGCCAATCAATACGGAGAGGAGTACTATTCTTTCGTCAACAGCCAGTTCACGACTCAGGGCGGCACTCATCTGAGTGCGTTTAAAGAAGCTGTATCACGCACAGTTAAGGAATATATCGGAAAGAGCAATATCGAGTTCAGCGATGTGCGCAGCGGCATGGTCGCGGCTATCTCGATCAAGGTGGAAGAACCTGTGTTTGAATCACAGACAAAAATAAAACTTGGGTCAAGAGACATGGGACCTGATGGTCCCACCATTGCCAAATATATCGGTGACTTCATCAAAAAAGAGCTTGACGACTATCTCTATAAAAATCTTGATGTTGCTGAGGCTATAAAGAAAAAAGTCGAGTCCAACGAAAAAGAGCGCAAAGCGATGGCGGGACTCACAAAAAAAGTGCGTGAGCAAAACAAGAAAATCAGTCTCAACAACAAAAAACTCCTTGACTGTCGGGTGCACCTCACCGACACTAAAGGCGATGAAGAAAAAAAACTCGCTTCATCTATCTTTATCACCGAGGGTGATTCTGCTGCGGGTTCCATCACGAAGATTAGGAATGTTGAGACCCAGGCGGTATTCTCGCTCCGTGGTAAGCCTAAAAATACCTATGGCAAGACCAAAAAGATGGTGTATGAAAACGAGGAGTTCAATCTGCTACAGGCAGCTCTTAACATTGAAGAAAGCCTTGATAACCTCAGATACAATAAGGTTATCATAGCCACCGATGCCGATGTGGACGGTATGCACATCCGTATGCTTCTTCTATGTTTCTTCCTCCAGTTCTTCCCTGATCTGGTGAAGAAAGGACACGTATATATCTTACAGACACCGCTGTTCAGGGTGCGTAATAAAAAAAGCTCCAAGCGAGGGGCTGCAAAGAAAAAAGGAGCGGAGGAGGAGTTATATTACTGCTATTCCGACCAGGAGCGCATCACCGCTATCGAACGTCTCGGCACCAATGCCGAAATCACCCGATTCAAAGGTCTTGGCGAAATATCACCGGAAGAATTCCGCGGATTTATCGGTCCCGATATGCGACTTGACAGAGTTGCGCTTCATAAGGAAGACGGAGTGAGCGAGCTACTCCGCTTCTATATGGGCAAAAACACTATTGAACGTCAGAATTTTATCATTGATAATCTCGTGATTGAAGATGACAGCGAAATTTCTTGAGCAGCGCATCGCGATTTTTCCCGGTAGCTTCGACCCGTTTACAAAGGGACACCTTGATATTGTTGAGCGAGGACTGAAACTATTCGACAAAATAGTTATTGCCGTAGGTATCAATCCGTCAAAACATAATGGCACCCCTGCCACCGAGCGCCTCCGATCTATTTCTGACGCTGTTGTATCTTTAAAGAATGTGGAGGTAATTGAATATACCGGTCTGACAGTTGATGCCGCGAAGGCTTGCGGTGCCTGTGCTATTTTGAGAGGAATCCGCAGTGTTGCTGATTTTGAGTACGAGCGTAACCTTGCAGACCTCAATCGGGCTATTTCAGGAATTGATACAGTTATGCTGTGCGCCGACCCGGCACTTGCCGCACTTAGTTCATCCGCCGTCAGAGAGCTCCGCAGCTATGGGCATGATGTCACCCCGTTCCTCCCCTAATCTCTCACACATTTATAAAACACTACTAAAATATCACGACTATGACTAAAAAGATATTACCGATATTCCTCATCCTTGCTTCATTTTTTAGCGTATGTGCCCAGAAAATGGATTTGCCTCCGGCACGCAAATTGGCATTTGTTCAGCAGATTATCGAGCAATATTATGTTGATACCGTTAATGGGGGCAAAATTGCGGATGAGGCTATTGTGGCAATGCTTAAAACTCTTGACCCGCATTCAACATACTCCGACCCCGAAGCCACCAGAGCACTCACAGAACCTCTGCAAGGTAATTTCAGCGGCATCGGGATTCAGTTCAATATGCTTGATGACACTATCCGCGTAATCCAGACTGTTGCCGGCGGACCCTCAGAAAAAGTGGGACTTCTCGCAGGGGACAGAATCCTCAGCGCTAACGATACCCTTATCAGCGGAGTGAAAATGCCTCAGGCGGATGTAATGAAGCGTCTTCGCGGACCAAAAGGATCAAAAGTAGCAATCAAAGTGTCACGCAGAGGAGTCGCGGAGCCTATCGACTTCCTTATCACTCGTGATGACATTCCCACATATAGCGTTTCCGCTACATATATGGCATCCGATTCAATAGGATATATCAAGGTGACACTCTTCGGCGAAACAACCCCCGATGAAGTTAAATCAGCGGTTGCAAAGCTAAAGAAACAAGGCATGAGGCACCTCATACTTGATCTTGAGGATAACGGCGGCGGCTACCTTCAGGCTGCTACTGAAATTGCCGGAATGTTCCTTGAACCGGACGAGATGATTGTCTATACCGAAGGCACCCATACTACACCGATGCAATACACCAATACCGGCAAGAGAGACAAAAGTATAGACAGAGTGGTCATCACGGTAAACCAATATTCAGCATCTGCAAGCGAGATTGTGAGCGGAGCTATTCAAGATCAGGATCGCGGACTTGTTGTGGGCAGACGCACTTTCGGTAAAGGTCTCGTTCAGCGACCGTTCCCCTTCCCTGACGGTTCATTGATAAGGCTTACAACCGCGAGATACTACACTCCTTCAGGCAGATGTATCCAAAAACCATATACCGCAGGAGATGATGATGACTACAATGCGGAAATTCTGCACCGCTATCTCGCCGGTGAGTTCATGAGCGCGGACAGCATTCATTTTGATGAATCGTTACTTCGCCATACTCTCAAGCACAAACGACCTGTTTACGGCGGGGGCGGTATTATGCCTGACCTTTTTGTGCCTGTGGACACCTCATTCTACTCCACATATTATCGTGATATTCTTGCGAAAGGCATACTTCACCGTTTCTGCAACAATTACATTGACGAGAACCGCAAGATGCTGAAAAAGGAGTATCCTACGGAAAATAGTTTCGTAAAGCATTTTGCCGTTACCGAAACAATGATGCAGGGACTTATCAACCTTGCGCAGAAAGAGGGAATTGCACCTGACTCAGCAATGATAGCTACAAGCTCCCCTGCACTGAAAGTATATATCAAAGCTCTCATTGGGCGCGACCTGTTTGAGCAGAGTACATACTACCTTATTGCCAACAAACTCAACCCAGTTTACAACGAAGCTGTACGCCTCATATCCGATACTGCTGAGTACAGAAAACGCATCTTACCGGATGCCCGATGACCCCGTCAACCGTTGCTTTCCATAGGTAGCAATGTGATATTTCCACCGGCATTTACGCGATACTTACCCGAAGTGCCTGTGGTTAAATCTTTGACATCATAAACAAAGTCCTCAATGTTTGCATTGCTCTTCACCCCTTCAAAGGCTGCACTCACAGCTTCTTCGATAGTTTCGTAGCCTGAGCCTTGATAAGCGTCTTTCAGTTTACCGTCATAATAGAGTTCCACTCTCACATCATCTTGCGGATGTAATCTGTTATTAGCCATAATTCATATATTTTTGAAAATTATTTATAGTATAACAATTGTCGATTGGAAAAAGAATACTGTCAAACCACATTTTTGATTCCGAATGAAAAATATATTTAGAATACTCGCTGCCGGTGTACTTATCTCATGGTCACTGAATGCCTTTGCTGACAAAACCATTACAATAATGAGTTATAATGTGCACAACGGTGTTGGACTCGACGGTAAGTGCGACCACAAGCGTTTGGCTGAGGTTATCAAAGCACGAAAACCCGACTTTGTCGGCATTCAGGAGGTGGACAGCTGCACAAACCGCTCAAACCATGCCTATGTGTTGGGAGATATTGCCGAAGCCGCAGGACTTATACCGACTTACGCTCCTGCGATTAAATACGATGGTGGACTTTACGGCATTGGAATACTATCTAAGAATATGCCCGACAGCGTTAGCTTGTTTCCCCTACCCGGCAGAGAGGAGCAAAGAGTGCTTGTCGTCACATATTTCGAGAACATAATAATTGCCAATTCACATTTCTCACTGACACAGGAGGACGCCCTTGAATCCGTTAAAATTGTAAAGACCATTCTTGACAATGCCAAAAATCGCCCGGTTATTTTTATGGGTGACCTCAACTCACATCCTGACTCCCCTGTCATTCAGGATCTCAACCGATATTTCAAAATAGTATCATCCGATGCCCCTACATTTCCTGCTGACAAGCCCAATGAGCGTATCGATTTCATCATGGTGAGCGATGGCACACCATTTGCTGTGGAGGCAGCAGAAGTCGTACCGGATGACATCGCCTCCGATCACCGCCCCATCACCGTCACCCTAACCCTTCCCGAATAAATTCAAACATATATAATTAATTCAACCGTTATGAAAACCTGTTATTCTATTGATAAAAACATCACGTTCATGATCAACCAAATTAAACGTGACGATGGAAAGAACATTTATCCGTACATGGCGACGCACTCAAGAAAATCGCATTTGGCGTAATCGTATCAAGTATCACACTAACCTAAACGAGGGTATTTTTGATCCTGAAACAAAAAAGGTTCGCTATCCACGTGACTGGAAAGAATACAAATCGGTCAAATGGATGAAACAGTTAAAAAACACCGCTACTGTGTGCAGTTGTGCCCTATGTAAAAACGAGCGCTATAACCGCCGCAAAAACAAACAAAACACTCTTCTGATTATCCTTGAACAATCAGAGTACTAAAAAAATCCCCGTCAGAACGAACTGCTGGGGATTTTTCTATATAGTAATCTGATTATTACTTCTTGAGGTCTGCGACTTTAGTGATTGTCAGCTTGAGCTGCTCATAGAAGCGCTTCACGGCAGGAATATGCATTCTTTCTGCAGGTGAATGAACATCGCGAAGTGTTGGACCGAATGACACCATGTCAAGGTGAGGATATTTTTCAAGGAACAGTCCGCACTCAAGTCCGGCATGAATAGCCTTTATAGCAGGAGTGATACCGAAGAGCTCTTTATAAGCCTCAGAAGCTATTTTCATAATGGGGCTGTTAAGGTTGGGCTGCCATCCGGGATAGCCGTCGCCGTGGGTCACCTTGGCTCCCGCGAGAGTGAAGACCGCCTCTACCTGATTGGCGATATCCCATTTGCGAGACTCTACCGAGCTACGCTGGCTTGTTGTCACAACAATCTCGTTGTTACCGGTCATCTTGACAGATGCGAGGTTGGTTGAGGTTTCAACAAGACCCTCCAGGTCACGGCTCATGGAAATAACACCGTGAGGAGCGCAGTAAAGCGACAGAATAAGGTTGCGGGTTGTGTCACCATCAACGCAGAACTCGGGAGCATCCACACTATCCATGGCAATTTCGAGTGTCGGCTCAACACCTTTATATTCGTTTTCAACCTCTGCGATAAAATGATTCAAAGCCACTCTCACTTTCTCTTTGTTTGAGGTATGAACACCTACTACTGCGTGAGCCGCACGGGGAATCGCATTTCGCAGGTTGCCTCCGTCAATTTCTGATATGCTAACCTCATACTCACGTGAAAGGTTGAAGAGGAAACGGGCAAGGAGCTTGTTGGCATTAGCTCTGCCGAGATGAATATCACCACCGGAGTGACCGCCTTGACCCTTGCTGATGTCTATCTTGAAATATGTAAAATCCTTTGGAGCGAACGAGCGGTGGTAAGTAAAAGTACAGGTTGTATCGACACCGCCGGCACAACCTACAAAAATTTCAGCGTCATCCTCGGAATCGAGATTAAGAAGAATCTCACCATCGAGCATTCCGTCACCAATATTATATGCACCCGTCAAACCGGTTTCTTCGTCAACAGTGAAAAGAGCTGAAATAGGTCCATGAACCAGATCAGGGTCTGTAAGGATGGCAAGCGAAGCGGCAACGCCTATACCGTTATCTGCTCCGAGAGTGGTGCCGTTCGCTCTCACCCATTCTCCGTCAACAATAGTTGTGATTGGATTATTCTCGAAATCAAAATTCTTGTCATTGCTTTCGCATACCATATCCATGTGACCTTGAAGAATCACTTTGGGTGCGTTTTCGTGACCCGGAGTAGCGGCTTTGCTCATCAGAACATTGCCAATCGCGTCAGTCTTATACTCGATATTGTTTTTCTTGGCGAAATCAATGAGATACTGTCTGATTTTCTCTTCTTTTTTTGAAGGACGGGGCACCTTGGTGATTTCGTCAAAAATCTCGAAGACTCTCTTCGGTTCAAGTTCTTTTACTGTCATAATTATATAAGGTATTTGTTGATTATATGAGCGTTTATTAAAAATATTGTTAAATTTTTGCTTATGCGCTGACTAAGTTACAAAATAAAATTGAGTCATGGCAAAAAATTAGTATTCCTTTCATATATTTGCATCGCAAAACAGCATTTGAACCATGACAACAGTGCTACCGGCTATAATTCTTGTCCTTCTGGCAGTAGTGATTCTCGGCGTAAAGGCACTATTTGTCAAAGGCGGGAAATTTCCGTCAGGACACGCTTCTGACATTCCCGCGCTCAGAGAAAAAGGTATCGATTGCGTGCGAAAACTTAAGTAGAAACAAACAAAAACAATAAATATCAAACACATTTCATGAAAAAGACAGCATTTTCATTAGTGCTCCTCCTCGGATTGGCTGCCGCTTCTTGCAGCGGTAACAAAACTACCGACAACACTGCTCAGAACAAACCTTCAGAAAGCGAAAAAACCACTGCCGAAATATCTAACATACGCTATATTGATCTTGATTCAATATCAGCCAACTACAATCTGGCTAAAGATTTTCAGGAAAATTCACTGCGTGCTTACAGCAAACTTGACAACGCACAGCAAGCCAAAGCAGCAGAAATTCAGAGATTCGGTCAGCAGATTGAAGAAAAAGCAAAAAGCAACGGATATATTTCTCAGACCACTTATGAGGCTGATGTTGCTAAATTCAACAAAATGCAGCAGGATGCTCAAAACTATCTCGCAAAACTTCAGCGTGATACCGAGCAGGAACTCATGCAGCAGCAACAGCAGCTCACTGACTCTATTGAATCTTTCATCAAGGATTATAACAAGACCATGGGGTATGATGCCATTCTCTTCAAAGCCGCAGGCATTTACTTCAATCCCGCTCTTGACATAACCGATGAAGTAGTTAAAGGGCTCAATGCCCGCTACAACAAAGTTAGCGAAGAAAAATAAAGATTATTCATTCCCATATGAGCGGCATTGCCTCGACGCTTCACTGCGCGGCTATGCCGCTTTTATTTTACAAGTAAGTCAACTACCCCCCCCAATGAATCAAGAGCCCCTCATAACTATCGTACTACCCATTAAAAACCGCGCGGATCTGTTGCCGCGGACTCTACGCTCTATTGCGGCTCAGACACTGCGTCCGCTCAAAGTCATTGCGGTGGACAATGCTTCTACCGATTCCACATACGAGATTCTGGCCAAATGGGCAGAGGAGGTAACTCCAACCGGAATAGAGGTAATGGTATTGAAGGAAGAGAAGCCGGGAGCCTCCGCTGCGAGAAACCGGGGACTACGCGAAGTCACTACTCCCTATGTTATGTTCTTTGATTCAGATGATGAGATGCTTTCGGGACACACTCAGCGGCTGGCTGAGTGTATTGCTGCCAATCCGGATGCCGAGATTATCGGTTTTGACATTGCCATAAGAGATGATGACGGATGGACAGATATTAAAAGCGTAAATGATTCCGACCTTCTTCGCGGACATATTCTGCACGCTTCCTTCGCCACACAGAGGTATATTGCAAAGATTGATTTTGTAAAAGCCGCGGGAGGATGGAATGAAGATCTACCGAGATGGAATGACCTTGAACTGGGCACCAGATTGATTGCCTGTGCTGAAAGTCCCATGATTTTTCACGGCGATGCGGGAGTGATTGTTCATCCGTCTGACAAGTCTATTTCCGGCTCAGGATTTGCCGTGGATGCGGTCATGCTCGACAAGGCCATTGACGAGATGGAGTCTGCTTTGCTCAACAATGGAAAAGAAGAGTATCTTGTGTGGACAGATATAAAAAGAATGATTCTCGCAGGTCTCTGTCGCCGCGAAGGTGACTGTGAAAGCGCACGGACCATAGAGACAAAAACATTGAAACGCCGCAACGGTTGGAAGCGGCGTTTCAAGCTGCGCCTTGTCGGCACGGTTGTAAGATGGTCTGGCAAAGGCGGATGCCTTCTCGCCGAAATGCTTTTCTCTACAAAGCCTCAGGAACGGTGACTTTGAAGTGAGGATTAGGAGTGTGCTGTGAGCGGGCGATATTAACAAGTTCTTTCACCTTTTCAGGATACTTGTCAGCGATATTGTTATCCTCGTGGATATCTTCCGCGAGGTTGTAGAGTTCCGGTTTACCACGCTTTACCACAAGCTTCCAGTCGCCCTGACGAACACCCATCTGGTCTGTTTCGTTGAATTCCCAGAAGAGGAAATCGTGCTGCTTCTGAGTACCCTTACCGGTAAGAGTGGGCGCGAATGAAATACCGTCGAAATAATCTACCTCCACATCCTTGTTCTCATACTTCTTCATATCCACCCCGATGAGATCACAAACAGTGGGCATAACATCATAGAATGCGAATATATGATCATTCTCAGAAGCCTCTTTGATAACTGACGGCCAGCGAACGATATAAGGCACACGGATACCACCCTCGTGGCAGGAGCGCTTGAGACCTTTGAGCAATCCGTCTCTTCCGAAGAATTCCGGATCGGCACCACCCTCTTCGTGAGGGCCGTTATCGCTGGTAAATACAACTATCGTATTTTCGGCAAGCCCTTTTTCGTCAAGTTTCTTCATCACATCACCAACGTATGCATCGAGACGTGAAATCATCGCGGCAAACTGAGCGTGGGTGTGAACCGATTCGTTGTAGCGTGAGCCGGCATTACCGCCCCAGGTCTTGTCATTGAAAAATTTCTTTTTATAGCCTTGCAGCAAGGAATCATTGGGTTGAGCAAGCTCTGCATGAGGGAGTGTATAAGTAAGTACTCCGAAGAAAGGTGTATCGGCACTTTGCTGATCAAGCCACTCCATAGCTTTCTCATGAATCATGTCGGCTGAATACTGAGTACGCTTGAAATAATCATCGCCAAACATCGGATACTTTATATTATCCTCCATAACCACGCGCACAACCGCTGTGTCACCGGCGCTCTTGCTATATCGGTTCAGAAAGTTAGGATAATACAGGTGAGCCTGAAACTGGCAAATGTAACCGTAAAATTCATCAACGCCACGTTTGTCCGGCGTGGAAACAGAGCCTTCATAACCTCCAGCCCATTTACCGAACATACCGGTATTGTAGCCGTTATCCTTCATTATCTCCGGCAGGATGATATGGTTGGGATCATATGGATGCTGACCTACTACGGCGAAATCTACATTATCGCCATACATCACAGTATCCTTGTAGCTCCAATATTCCTTATTGCCGCGCACCTCACCGTGACCGCTGTGCTGACCGGTCATGAGAGAGGCTCTTGATGGAGCACTTACCGGGCTACCGGCATAAGCCTGGGTAAATCTGATACCCTGCCGTGCAAGTGAATCGATATTTGGAGTTGAGATATATTTCTGACCATAGCATCCGAGGTCACCATAGCCCATGTCATCACACATTATATATAATATGTTTGGTTTGGCGGGAGTCTTGGCTTTTTTAGCAAGAGCATTCTGCGGTACAGCGCCCAATGTCAAAGCCGCCGCTCCGCCTAACAGAAATCCGGAGGATAAAAAATTCATGACAAGAGATTTTTATATATGCGTATTACTATTGTTTTTAGTTACAGGCTTGGTAACCGGAGCTACCGGCGAATGAATCCAGTGAGGTTCTACCTTCTCAAAACCGTATGCAAAGTTAGATTCTTTATATTGTAAAATACTTTCTGCGGGCACATACAGCACTTTTTTCAGTTGATGATTGGTGAAAATCCTATCTACAGCACCGTCAATGTGGTTGGCAGGAATCGGGTTAAGACATTTAATCTCAGTGAAGTCACAACCGTAAAAAGGTATATCCCCGACTGTCTTTAGGGATGTTCCGAGAGTCAGCGTGCCATTAAGCCTGTAGCATTCCCCAAAAGCACACCTGCCTATAAATGTCACTTTATCCGGTATTGTAAGCGATCCTTCAAAACGGCAGCAATAGTAGAATGCGTTTGCTCCGATATATGTCACAGCATCAGGGATTATGAGAGGTCCGGTGAAATCAGTGCAGTAATAGAACGCTCTTTCACCTATATATGTCAACTTGTCAGGCATAATCAATGAGCCGTTGAAGCCTCTGCAAGAGCTGAATGCGCTTGCTGCAATAGAGGTAACCCCTTCCGGTATAAGCAGTGAGCCTGTAAGATTCTGGCATTCTTCAAAACAATGGGCGGAAATTGTAATCAAATCATTTGGCAGATGAAGGTTTCCGGTCAAACCACAACGGAAAAATGCATATTCTCCTATTAATGTGATTCCATCGGGAAAGATTACTCTTTTCAATTCATCGCACTCAGTAAAGCCGCCGTTTCCTATCTGGATAACCTTATAGCTCACCCCGGCGGAATCAACAGCATAATCGGGAATAATAAGATTGCCCGAAACCTTATTGCCTGCCTTGAAGCCTCCGTCGGCAAGTGCCTCTCCCGGTTTGGTCCGGCAAGTTTTGGCGCTGGCGCTAATTATCTGATATTCCAATGTTTGACCGTCATATTCATAAGTGAAATATTGAGCGGCTGCCGGAAAGGTCACAAATATAGTCAAGAGAAGCAATAGTTTCTTCATCGTATAATCCTTTAAATTATTTCCCAAAATTATCAAATAATTGAAAATGACACACAATTTGAGCGGATTTTAACCAAATTGCGATTTAAGATAGTGCAAAAAAGTAAGCCGGGGCGGAAAATATCCGTCCCGGCTGTGATTTATCTATTTGAATTATCGGTTATGTCTTAATCTTCAATTGTGCAGATTGAAACTCGGTTCCAAGACTCTTCGGTAAACATATTGCCGATGCCTTCGCCCTCAGCCTGGATGCGTGAGGCTTTGATACCGTATTTCTTGATGAGTGAGGTGCGTACACTTTCTGCACGTGCAGCAGCGAGTTTGATATTGAATTCCTCGTTACCGTCTTTCGATGCATAGCCTTTGATGACCACTTTTGAATCGGGATGATTCTTGAGGTATGCTGCAATCATTTCAACATTAGGCTGCTGGTCGGCAGTGATTGTAGAAGAACCGATCCGGAAGAATACATAGCGCACACTTGACAGAGTGTTGGTCTCTTCTTTGATAACTTTAGGAGCCTGATTCAGGCATGAATCGAGCTGGATTGCGAGAGCGGCTGCCTGTGCCTGAGATGCTTCGGCTGCAAGAGCGGCTGCGGCAACATCGGCGCGGAGAGCATTAACCTGAGCGTTAAGAGCGTCAACCTCTGCCTGATTGTATTCGCGCACAGCTTCAAAACCGGGACCGAAATTGTAAGTCACACCTGCAAGGAAGTTAAAGGTCGCCTTGTTTGCATTGTAAGCTGCTGAAGAGAAGCGAACATCTGCATCGCTCATGTCCCATGCAACATAAGGTTTCAGTGATATGGTCACCTTTTCGCTGGGATGGAAGTTAAAATTCAATCCGGCTTTGGTAGCGAAATAGTTGTGATACTGACCACTGCCGAGATTATAGATGTCACGACCCCAACCTGCGCCGGCAACAGCATCTATATCAAATACTCTCTGAGCAGGCACATAGCCTGAGAAGAGGTTGAAGAGATTTACAGTGCCGTATGCACCTAAATAAAGATTGTCAAACGCTGTGGCGCTCTTATGTCCGCTCCATGATGAAGTATTTACTCCAAACTGACCTTCAACACCGAGACCGAAAGTGGGAGTGAGCTGTTTAGCGATGTGTGCGCCAACTGTTCCACGCATATCACCGAAGAAAGGATGCTTTTTGAGAGGGGTTGTAACACCTCCGTCAAGACCGATAGACCAGTTAGAACCTATTCCGGTAGCACGGAGAGCGTCCTGTGCTGAAGCAGTTGCCACTCCTGCGGCTAAGGCTGCGATCAAAAGAATTTTTTTCATATCAAGTAAAGTTTTAGTTGTAGTTCGTTGTTTATGTAGTTAAAGAAACAATCTACTTTCCAAAACGATTCATAAATATTTTGGTTCATAAAACTTTTGCACAAAATCCACAAACCGCTATACATCAACGATTTGTATGGTGCATTTTTTTATCTTCCAATGACGTGGAGATTCTGACCGGACAAGATTAAACGAAATCAGTCAGGATAATATCACCCGAAGATTCATGAGTGGTGGGAGACGGAATCAATGGTTGTGAGTCGAGCGGAGAGAATGTCGGCGTGGTCGGTACGGATGCTTAATGACATACGGCAGGTGTTGTCAAATTCCTGACTAAGAACTTTTGCCTCTGATGCCTTGACTATACGCATCACGTCGTTCATTGCCTGATATGCGAAGGTTACTTCAATTTTACGCTGCTCATACATTGTGATGATTTCCCCTGCTTCTATTGCGAGACGCGCGGCTTCACGATATGCGGCAATAAGTCCGGATGTGCCTAATTTAATTCCACCGAAGTATCTTACGACAGCAATGACGGCATTTGTGATTTCAGCCGACCGTATCTGCCCGAGTATCGGTTTGCCGGCGGTGCCACTCGGCTCTCCGTTATCATTACTCTGGTATTCTTTGCCATCTGCTCCGAGCTGATATGCCCAGCACACATGGCGGGCATCATGATATTCGTTGGCTATCCGGGAAACAAACGCTTTTGCCTCATCGGCATTCTGCACCGGTGAGGCAAAAGCAATAAATTTACTCATTTTCTCACGAAACACTGCCTCGGAAGGAGCCGCGAGAGTGCGGTATTCACTAACAGTGCCCACAATCAGAGAATGAGCATGGCATCGCCATAGGCTCCGAAATTGTATTTTTCCTTTATCGCCTCTTCATAGGCTTTCATCACAAGGTCATATCCTCCGAAAGCTGTGGTCATCATGAACATAACCGAATAAGGGAGGTGGAAGTTAGTGACGAGTGCATCAGTTACGGTGAAATCATAGGGCGGGAAGATGAATTTATTTGTCCAGCCGGAATATGTTTTCATGTGCCCCCCCATGCTCACGGCGCTCGCGATGCCACGGAGCACAGAGGTACCGACAGCACATACTCTGTGATTCTCGTCTTTCACTCCGTTTACCATATCAACGAGTGCCTGAGTAACTTCCATCTGCTCGGAGTCCATGCGATGCTTGGTCAGATCTTCCACATCAATCTCACGGAAATTTCCAAGACCGCTGTGCACAGTCAGGAATGCCTGATGTATTCCTTTGATTTCCATGCGTTTGAGCAGCTCACGACTAAAGTGCATACCAGCAGCAGGAGCTACGACAGCACCTTCACGCTCCGCATATATAGTCTGATAGCGCTCCTCATCCTCTGGAATCGGGTCTCGCTTGATGTATGCGGGCAGCGGAGTCTGACCGAGACTGAACAGGGCTTTCTTGAACTCATCATGGTCGCCATCGTAAAGGAAGCGTAATGTGCGTCCACGCGAGGTTGTATTGTCAATTACCTCGGCTACCATGCTCTCATCTTCGCCGAAATATAATTTATTACCGATTCTGATTTTTCTTGCGGGTTCGACAAGCACGTCCCAGAGCTTGCTCTCAGCATTAAGCTCGCGCAACAAGAACACCTCAATACGTGCACCGGTTTTTTCCTTGTTGCCGAAAAGACGCGCCGGAAAAACTTTTGTATCGTTGAATACAAAAATATCGCCGTCAACAAAATAGTTGATAATATCTTTGAAAATACGGTGTTCAATTTCTCCTGACGCGCGGTGAAGCACCATCATACGACACTCATCGCGTTGCTCCGACGGGTGAAGGGCGATAAGCTCTTCAGGTAGCTTGAATTTAAACTGTGAAAGTTTCATTGGTTATATTGTAGTTGTTTCTTTAGTCAAACTGAATGCAGACGGTATGGGATAACCATCCGGAAAAGTAACATCTGTGAGACGTATGAGTTCAATAGCCTGTTCAACTGTCAGGCAATCATCTACAGACACTTCCCCGGCGCGGGTGCGTCGTAGAGCAGCAAGGTGAGCACCTGAGCCGAGCGCCTCCCCAATATCTCTCGCCAATGCCCTGATATATGTGCCTTTGCTACACACAATTCTCAGAGTGATGGATGTGGGCGAGAAGTCAAGGAGCTCAATCTCATCAATCACCAGAATCTTGGGTTTCAGCTCCACATCCCTGCCCTTGCGCGCCATAAGATATGCTCTCTTTCCGTCAACCTTGCAAGCGGAAAACGCCGGAGGAATCTGCTCAATGCGTCCTATAAAGCGAGGGAGCACCTGCTCAACTGCCTCACGAGTGATATGGTCAGTGGGGTAAGTAGCATCAATCTCGGTTTCAAGGTCAAATGAAGGAGTGGTGGCACCAAGAGCGATAGTAGCAACATATTCTTTTACCGAAGCCTGAAGCGAGTCGATAAGCGAAGTAGATCTGCCTGTTACGAGCACCATAACTCCGGTAGCAAGCGGATCAAGAGTACCGGCATGACCGACCTTGATTTTTTTCAGCTTCAACCGCCGAAGTATTGCACCCCTGATTCTCTTGACAACATCAAAAGATGTCCAGCCAAGCGGCTTGTCAATATATATTTTCTCTCCGGTTATAAAATCCATAGTAAAAATTACCAGAGGATGCAAAGCAATCCAGCAGCAAGACAATAGATGGCAAACCACACGAGCTTGCCTTTCTTTACTATCTCAATCATCCATTTGCATGCAGCACAGCCAACAATAAACGATGCGAGGAAACCGATAGTAAGAGGAACAGCGCCCACAGTGCCGGCAGTAGCACTTTCACCCGAGACTATATCCTTAAGCCCGAGCAACGCCTCCCCGAGAATCGGGATAATGACCATGAAAAAGGAGAATCTTGCCACCGCAGCCCTGTTTGCTCCCATGGAGATACCGGTTGCGATGGTTGATCCGCTACGGCTCAAACCGGGAAGAACGGCAATAGCCTGCGCAATACCCATTGCTATCGCATCAATCCAAGTTATGGATTCATCCGCTTTCCCATCAGAGACTTTGGGTACAGATGTACTTTTCTCACCACGGGTGCGGAAGAAGTAGGCGAATGAGAGTAATGCGGCTGTAATTATTAGGCAAATACCCACAACAGTAAGTCCGTTTCCGAAAAAGCTCTCTACAACATCCTTGAAACAAAGTCCTACAATTGCCACAGGAATACATGATACCAGAATCTTGCAGACGTATGTGAAGCGGCTGTCAAATTTCAAAGTGAAGAAGCTGATACATAACGGCATGAATTCTTTCCAAAGCACCACGATTGTACTCAGAACGGTTGCAACATGGAGCGCCACGTCAAATTCAAGCGCTTCGGCTCCATTGAGGTCAAGTCCGAGAATGTCACGACATATCTCAAGATGACCGCTGGAGCTTATCGGCAAATATTCCGCGAGCCCCTGAACAATTCCCATAATAAGAGCGTCAAGCCAACTCATATCATTAATTTTCTTTCTTAGACTTAGGATTCCATGCGATAGCCACTCCCATAAACACAAATCCAAGGAAAGCGATTGTAGGACCTACCACAATTCTGCGTGTACTGAAAATATCAGGATTGAACTCTTCGGCAGTTGCCGGAGCACCTGTCATCAGAAGAAAACCTAAAACAATCATCACGGCAGCGACTGCCATGAGAATAAAATTGATACGCTGCAAGGGCTGTTGACGCTCAGATTCAGTATCAAGACGTGATTCTACCGGAGAAGAGACAGGTTTATTTATAGCCATAATATTAAAGGAGAATAATCAATTAGAACATATCATCATAGCCCAGCCGCAAGTAGCGGTTGGTTGAAAGAAGCGCACTGATTGTGCAGATAAGCACACCAACGACAAACAGTCCGGCAAAAACCCATGCGGCTTCGCGCCAACCGACGGATGCGGTTATCTGCGGCTCTACAGAACCGGCATAGAAAAGCAGTCCTGCAAGCACAACGACAGCCACAAAAGCCGCTACAATGCCTTGGAAAATATTTGCAATTATAAAGGGGCGCCTGATAAATGCCGCGGTAGCGCCAACCAGTTTCATGGTGTGGATGGAGAACCGGCGTGCATAAACGGTTAGCCGAACAGTGTTATTTATAAGCACAAAAGATATGAGAAGCAGAGCGAGAGCCACTGCCGAAAGAATAATCGTGAGCGAATTGACAGTGGCATTGATAGAGCGAATCATATCACCATGAAGCTTTATTTCACTAACGCCATGCAATTTCCGCAAAGGAGCCACAATTTTTTCAAGGCTGTCGTTCTCGGCATACTGACTCTTAACCGCCACTTCAAACTCGGGGAAAAACGGGTTGACTCCGAGCAGCGCTGTGATACTGTCACCCTCAGCCGCCATAGTCTCATTCCACCGCGCCAGCACATCATCAGCACTGGCATAGCTCACAGCCGCAACGTATGGAGCAGTCTTCCACCTGTGATTAAGCGCTGCAATATCCTCACCTGTGGCATTTTCACTCAGAATCACAACAAATCCGATGCGAGATCTGATGTCGCTCGCCGCATTCTTTGCCGCAATACCCAGAAGAGACACGACTCCGAGAACAAGCAGCACAAGCGCAACGCTCACGGTTGCTGTAAGTTGTGAACCAAGAACCGGTAATGAATTTTTATTATTATTCTTCATGCGAAGTGCAAAGGTACAACATTAAAAACCGGTTGTCAAGTCTTTATAATCATTTTAACGCATCACAGCACCTCTATATCATCTATATCGATCTATATCAATTGCTCCCGGTGGTGAGCAGACGGATTGCAAAGTCAAGAATTGTGTCTTTACCGGCAAATTCATCTGCAGGTGACATATCAACCTCGCATCCGGGTGAAGGTGCTACACCAAACTCTGTGAGAGTGCCGTCCGGCGCATATACGGGGCAAGCAGAAAAACGTACACCCCAGCCGCAAGGTAATTCTGCAGAGAACGGCATACCGGAACCGCCACCGGTCGTTGCACCAACGATAGTGACATTCGGCAATGTCTTCATTACGGTGGCAAAATAATTTGCCGCGGAGAATGTGGAGCGGTTGGTGAGTATCACAACCGGCTTACCCCATAGCCAGTGCCCTTTTTCAACAGGTTTAACTTTCATTTCAAAGGGTTTGGAAAACTCATTGTGTCCGGGTCCGGTTTTGTGAGAAATATAACCTGCACAAATTTCCTCACCGATGAAATGCGAAATCCAATTGTCGGCGTTGGTCATGTTTCCTCCACCATTGTCACGTATATCAATTATAAGCGCATCAGCAACCAGAAATGACGCAAAGATATTATCAATATTTCCGGCACCCAGAGAATACTCAAAAGAGGGAATCCTCAAATAACCGATGTTCGACGACAGAAGGTAATAGTATGCAGCTCCAAATTGGGAATAATGATAGAACAGGTATTTTTCCTGCACAAGCCGTTCATTATAATTCTGGGGATAATCGCTCCACCACGCGCGATAGTAGGATGTTTCAAATGGAGCAGACAGATTCACATGACCATCCTTGAGCTCATCAAGCATCGCGGACATTATCCTGAAAAGCTGCTTGGCATTCCGGGCTTCCGCCGCCTGCTTGCGATATTTCACCTTCACCTCGTTCCAATCAATATTCTTATACTCAAAAAAGCAATAGTGCTCATCCATCACTTTCCAAAGCATATCGAAATTATTGAGTATGGTATTGTCCTGCTCCTCTATTTCATGACACCCGGCTGCCGAGAGAATGCCTGCGAGCGCAAGTAAGTATATTCCAATATGACGTAGAGACACTTTCATCCGGTTCATTCAAATAATGCATTATATCTCTTTGCTTTCGGTGATATGACCTTGCGAGGATTGAGCGAAAGCCATTCACCTGACAGTCCTATCACAAACTGATGGGTAAAGTGATTTGATACAAGATGATTCACTTTTGAAGACAGTATGCGTCCCCTATACCCGGCTCTCAGCGAAGTCGCACCAAAATGGAAATCTGCAGAAACCAGATTATCAAGATTGAAATAGTTTCCCCACCAGGCACAATGCGCGAGTCCGCCATGATTCCCAAGATAAATCTCATAATACAGCTCTCCGTAATCGGGCGAAAAGAATGCTCCGACAACAGGGAGTGACGGTTGCCACATAAGAGTGACAGGTAACCTGCGGAGGCGGAAATTATATGCTGCATAGGCAGATGCCCCAACAGTAAAGGCAGCCTTAGCAGCCACTGGATTATTGCTGTTACGGTCAAGATACAGACAACCAAGATCAAGATTCACTGCCGGACCAATTCCAAGTTTCAATCCTTTAGCTACATTCCACCGGTGCAACATACCCCATGATGCCCTCACCCCAGCAGACCACATCACCGCATTTCCTGACTGATTCAGTACCCTATCAATATCAAAACCGAAAGATAGGTTCATCACCCATGCCTCCGGATTGAATTTCATCGCCTGCCAGCGGTCGTAGTTGAGTGATGTACTCCATCCATTATAATTTATAGGCGAAAGGTAGGTATCGGCAAGATGAGACGAACCGCTACCGACGGTATATGACGCAGTAACTGGTCGAAGAACCACCTCTTCGGTCTGCGCATTGACACAAATGACAGTGAACAGAATGCTAAAGAGAAGTAACAGCGACCTTTTCATCAGAAAATTCTTTGTTGTCCGGTGAGTTCATCACGCACTTCGTCATCGGAGCGCTCCTCTATGACCTCCACTTCATCTGTTTCAGCAGAATTTTCGGTCTCAAGATTTTCCACAGTCTCAACTTCCACAACAACTGGCTCTATTTCCCTAATCTCAGCCACATTCCACGCCGTAAGTCTCTTACCTTTGGCTCTGAACGATTTGACTCCGACAAAATCCATAGCATCCACTATCATGGAACCACGCACCTCGTCAGCGCCACCAAATGTGATTTCAAATCTCGCACCAGGCTCTCCGCTTATAAGAGTGACAGCCGATTTCGGATTCTCCCCGATGAACCGCTGTTTTTTCGGTGAACTTTCGAAATTAAAGCGCTTCAGGTAGTAAAATCCCTGAGATGCGTCATAAAGCACCACACTCCACACCTTTTCAGGTCGGAACAGTTCAATTAACGCGATATTGTCTTCATAGTGATTTGTGCTGTCAAACGAAGATGTATAATACTCTCCGTTTTTAAGAACCACAAGCACCTGATCGGTAGCGTTGAACTCACCGAGGTAATTACCTCTACCCTCATAATTAAGACGTAGAACATCGGGATCAAACCACACCTTGCGTCCACCCAATGTGCTCTGCCCCGCCTCTTTCAAGCGTATAGAATGCACCTCGTTTTTGGTAACAATATTACCCATAGCCGCCTTGCCCCTCGGCTTGAGATCGGCAAAATCAATATCAAGCTGCAGGGTCTTGAGCTTGGGCTTCGGCTTGAGAGTCACCCTAACAATCTCCGCCTCTCCATTGGGATTCGCTGAGAAATATTTGATCTTACTGTCCGGCTTGCCCTGTGTGAGATCATAAATCTTATCTCTCGTCACACCGGTGACATGAAATCTCTTCATATAGTGGATTCCGCCCTTACCGTCCTGATAAATCACATTGTATGTGGTGCGCTCATCCTTATCCTTGAATACAGCAACGTGTTGAATCTTATCATCACCGACAAATACTTTGTCCTGGACACGTATCACCTTATACTTACCATTGGTGAAGAATATTATCACATCATCAAGCTCAGAGCAGTTACCAATACACTCGATATCTTCTCCTTTAAGCCCTGTACCGACAAAACCCTCCTTTTTATTAACATAGAGTTTCTGGTTTGCCTCGGCAACCCTCGCTGCAGCGATAGTCTCGAAGTTGCGCAACTGAGTCATGCGCGGATACTCCGCGCCATACTTCTGCTTGAGTTTCTGAAACCATTTGATAGTATAGGCGGTGAGCTTGGCAAGTTTGGAATTTATGTCTGCAATTTTGTCATTTAGAGCAGCGATAGCCTCATCTGCCTGCTTGGAGTCAAAGCGCGGGATACGCCCCATCTTTATTTCAAGCAATTTGAGCAGGTCTTCTTCTGTTACCTCACGGATAAGACGATCGGCATACCCGTTGATTCTTTTGCCAAGGTGAGCGATTGCCTGTGCTTTGCTCAAACTCTCCTCATATTCCTTATCCTTATATATCCTCTCTTCAATGAAAATTCTCTCCAGAGTGAGGAAGTGTAATTTTTCTTTTGTTTCAGCAAGTTCAATTTCAAGTTCAGCTTTGAGAATATCGCGTGTGCGATCCACATTGCGGCGGAGCACATCGCTCACTCCGAGAAAATGCGGCTTATCATCATATATCACGCAGCAGTTGGGAGATATGGATAATTCACAGTCAGTGAAAGCATATAGAGCGTCGATAGTCTTATCGCTCGAAACTCCCGGCTGGAGATACACCATCACGAGTGCGGTTGCGGAAGTGTTATCATCAACCTGACGGATTTTTATCTTGCCTTTTTCGTTTGCCTTGAGAATGCTTTCGATGAGTTTGCCGCTGGTAATACCGTAGGGTAATTCTGTCACCGCCAGAGTACGGTTGTCTATCTTGTCTATTTTTGCTCGCACTCTCACTCTGCCGCCACGCGCGCCGTCATTGTATCGGCTCACATCAATCATGCCGCCGGTGGTAAAATCGGGATAGAGAGTAAATTCTTCTCCTTTTAGATATGCAACAGCCGCGTCAATGATTTCATTGAAGTTGTGAGGAAGAATAAGACTTGACAAACCTGCGGCTATACCGCCTACACCTTGTGCTAAAAGAAGCGGGAATTTGGCAGGCAGTGTAACCGGCTCCTTGCTTCTGCCATCATAACTGGGCGT
This sequence comes from uncultured Porphyromonadaceae bacterium, assembly GCA_947177595.1. Taxonomy (GTDB): domain Bacteria; phylum Bacteroidota; class Bacteroidia; order Bacteroidales; family Muribaculaceae; genus Paramuribaculum. The sequence continues at coordinate 30,057 of CAMWUZ010000002.1, forward strand.
CCACTGAGTAACCTTTGCGTTAAACAGCACTTCGCTTGCAAATTCGCTGAGACGCGCCTCGATATATCGACCAGCCGCAGCGCTGGCGCCGGTGAGAACATTACCCCAGTTACCCTGAGTTTCCACAAGCAGCCCTTTCTGTCCGAGCTGCACCAAAGCGCCATAAATCGACTGGTCACCATGAGGATGATATGCCATTGTTGCGCCAACGATGTTCGCCACCTTGATAAAGCGCTCGTCATCGAGTTTCTTCATGGTGTGGAGCAGTCGGCGCTGCACCGGCTTCAGACCGTCGTCAGCATTGGGAATAGCACGATCGAGGATTGTATATGACGCATAATCAAGATACCAGCTCTGAAACATTCCTCGGAGCTGATGTCTGACATTATCGTCGGTAAGATCGACAAGCATTGAGCCAAAGCCACCCTCTTCGGCTTCGGCGCTATCCTCAATTTCTTCTTCCGGTGTGTATTCTTCTATTTCGTCCTCACTCATGGTTTTCTGTAATTATCTATGGGCAAAGGTAATAAAAAAATTGCACCCCACGAAAAAAAAGAATGTGCCGGGAAGCTAATCCTGACACATTCAAAGTAGGTTATAGAACTGAATCAGTCTGATTCTTTCATATTGTGGAACACATTCTGCACATCCTCGTCCTCCTCAAATTTTTCAAGGAGTTTATCAAGGGTAGCGCGCTGTTCCTCAGTCACCTCCTTGAGATCATTGGGTATTCTCTCAAACTCGGCGCTTATAATCTCAAAACCGTTTTCCTCGAGATACTTCTGAATGTTGGCAAACTCCTCAAAAGCTCCGTAGATATCGATCTCATCCTCATCGGCTACGAGTTCGTCAACACCATAGTCAATAAGCTCCAGTTCGAGTTCTTCAAGGTCAACGCCCTCTTTGGGTTTGATTTTGAACACACTCTTGTGGTCAAACATAAATGTGAGACTCCCCTGGGTGCCGAGGCTACCGCCATAACGGTTGAAGTAAGAGCGGACATTAGCCACTGTGCGGGTATTATTATCAGTTGCAGCTTCTACAACGATAGCTATACCGAAGGGACCATATCCTTCATACACGATTTCCTTGTAATCGCCGCTATCTTTTTCAGTAGCTTTCTTGATAGCGCGTTCAACAGTATCCTTGGGCATATTGGCAGCCTTGGCATTCTGCATCAGCGCGCGGAGGCGAGGATTGGTATCGGGATCGGGACCACCGGCTTTTGCTGCAATGGTGATTTCCTTACCAATACGAGTAAAGGTACGGGACATATTGCCCCAACGTTTCAGTTTTCTTGCTTTGCGATATTCAAACGCTCTTCCCATTTCGGTATATTATTATAGTTTTAATTTCTTCGTTCTTTTATCTGAGAGATGCTCCGAGCTTTTTGGCGAGATTGACGGCAACTTTCTCCATAACAGATTCAATCTGCTTGTCGGTAAGAGTATTTTCGTTGTCCTGAAGAGTAATGGCGATAGCATAGCTTTTCTTACCCTCCGGCAGATTCTTACCTTCGTACACATCAAAGAGCTCAATGCCGCGAAGCAACTTGCGCTCGCTTTCACGCACGGTTGCCTCTATCTGCTCCATAGTCACGGTATTGTCGATAAGCAGTGCAAGGTCGCGGCGCACCGGCTGAGTGCGAGGCAACGGAGTGTAGAGCGGACTACGCTTTGCCACAAGATTTACAAGAGCCGCCCAATCAAGTTCAGCAAACACAACCTGCTGGCGCACGTCACACTTGGCAAGCTGTTTCTTAGCCACAACTCCCATTACTCCAAGCACCTTACCACTGCGGGTAGCGATGGAGAGACATACGTCAAACAACTCGTCAGAGCCTTTGGACAGCTTGATTTCACGCTCCGAAATACCGAGGCGGGCAAAAATATTGGCGACAGTTGCCTTGAGATCGAAGAACGTTGCCTCTGCCTGAGTGCGCGCCCAGTTGCCGGGACGAAGAGCACCAGTGAGCCAGATGCCGAGGCGTGAGCCTTCGCTATAAGGTGCCAACGGCTTCTCTGCGGTACTTTCAGCCTGAGGATTGCGAGCATAAACGTTGCCGAACTCATACATCAGCAAATCGCTCTGCTTGCGGTTGATATTATGCGCGAGAGACTCCAGACCACCAAACAGAAGAGTGCGGCGCATAACAGCGAGATCACTGCTCAAAGGATTGAGAAGCCGCACGCAAGTATCAAGCGGATATTCCGCCAGATCAACATAATAGCTCTCGGCTGTGAGAGAGTTGTTGAGAATCTCGTTAAAGCCGTTGGCAGTAAGCTGCTCACCTATTATATTACGGAGAGTATTGTCAACATCGGCGCGGCTCTTTGAAGAAAGGGCGGAACGCACCGCTGTGCCGGTCTCAACATTATTATATCCGTATATCCTGAGAATATCCTCCACAACATCACATGGACGACGCACATCCACCCTATATGTTGGCACAAGGAGTTTTGAAATCTTGTTGCCGGGCTGCGCTATCTCAATCTCAAGCGAGCGTGCGATCGCATCCATTGTGGCGTTGTCAATATCCTTGCCTATGAGACGGCGGGCATAATCGTAGTCAAACTCTACCTCATACGGTTTAATCTTTTCAGGATAGACATCCACAGGCTCGCCGCAGATTTCTCCACCTGCGAGTTCCTGCACCAAAAGAGCAGCGAGTTTGGCAGCCCAGAGAGTTGCATTGGGGTCGGTGCCTCGCTCATAGCGGAAAGATGAGTCGGTGGAAAGTGCGTGCCGGCGCGCTGTCTTGCGAACCCATGTGGGATTGAAATATGCACTCTCAATAAATATATCTGTTGTAGTATCTTTAACACCTGAATCAAGACCGCCGAACACACCTGCGATACACATCGGCTCTTTGGCATTGCATATCATCAGGTCACGGCTGTCAAGTGTGCGCTCCACACCGTCAAGAGTAGTAAATTTTGTTCCTTCGGGACAAGTGCGGACAACTATCTTCTCACCCTCAACCTTGGCGAGATCAAAGCAATGTAGAGGCTGACCGAGACCATGGAGGATATAATTGGTGACATCCACAATGTTATTAATAGGACGCTGACCGATAGCATTCAGCCTGTCGCGCAGCCACTTGGGGCTCTCCCCCACCTTGACACCGCGGATTGTGATGCCGCTGTAGCGGGGGCAGGCGACTGAATCAGTAACCTCTACACTCACCGCTCCGCCGGAGCGATCAATCTTGAATTCCTTTGGCTCAGGCTTCTTTACGGCAACAGCATTGGCATGACGGCATAGCCAAGCGCTCAGATCGCGCGCCACACCATAGTGGCTTGCCGCGTCAACCCTGTTCGGAGTAAGGTCAACCTCAAGCACATAGTCGCTTGTGAGACCATAAAACTCAGCGGCGGGAATACCGGGCTTCACAGAGGGGTCGAGAACGATAATACCATCGTGGGAGGTGCCGACACCAATCTCGTCTTCCGCGCAAATCATGCCGAAAGACTCCACACCACGAATCTTTGATTTCTTTATCTGGAAATCCTTGTCACCGTCGTATAGAGTAGTCCCCACAGTTGCTACTATAACGCTCTGACCTGCGGCAACATTGGGTGCACCACATACTATCTGCGTGGGAACACCATCACCGAGATCTACCGTGGTAATGTGAAGATGATCGCTGTCAGGATGCTCAACACAGGTAAGCACCTTACCGGTCACAAGCCCCTTGAGTCCGCCGCGTATTGATTCCACCTCCTCTACCGAGCCTGTTTCAAGCCCAATGGAAGTGAGAGCGCCGGCAAGCTCCTCCGGAGTGAGATCAAAGTCTATATACTGTTTGAGCCAATTATATGAAATATTCATGCACTGATATTTTTCTCAATAATGACCGCAAAGGTACTAATTACACCTAATATATGCAATAAATATTTTTTGCATTGCTTACCGCCAAGTTGTATGCATATTCTCGCAAAAAAAACGTAAATTTGCGGTTGCTTTAACCATACAACGATATTTATCAACGTTATCTACTTGCATATATGGATTTTACTTGGTTGACCAACATTATCGGACCCGGAAACACCAGCCTTGCAAGCACTCTGGCACTCTACTCTTTTGTGATAGCTATGGGAGTGTATCTCGGCAAGATGAAGATTGCCGGTGTGAGTCTCGGAGTGACTTTTGTGCTGTTTGTCGGTATTCTCATGGGTCATTTTGGCTATATTGTCGATGGCGAGGTGCTACATTTCATCCGTGAGTTCGGTCTTATTCTCTTTATCTTTTCAATCGGTCTGCAGGTTGGACCCGGTTTTTTCAGCTCGTTTAAAAAGGGCGGCGTAAGGCTCAATGGGCTTGCGGTGCTCGCCATTGCGCTGAATGTTATCATTGTACTCGCCATCTACTTTATTGACGGCAAGACTAACATAGCGGCGCTGGTTGGTGTGATGAGCGGTGCCGTGACCAATACCCCCGGATTGGCGGCTGCGCAGCAGGCTGCCGGCAATCCCGATGCTATCAACACCATGTCTATGGGCTATGCGGCTGCATATCCTCTCGGTGTGTGCGGCATTATCGCGGCGATGTTTCTGATCAATGGCATCTTCCGTGTCAAGACCGATCAGGAAATCAAAGATCTCGAGATGCTGAACGAGAGTTCTCAGCTCAAGCCGGATATTATTTCGGTGGAAGTTACAAACCCGCTTATAAACGGCAAGACCCTCCGGCAGATTCACGATATTATCCAGTGTGACTTCGTTATATCCCGACTCATCGGCGAGGACGGCAAGGTCGTTATTCCGGTTTCATCAACCCAGGTGCATACCGGCGACAAGATTTATGTCGTTATCTCCACACAGGATGTGGAGCGGTTTGAAACCGTTGTAGGTCCGCAGGTGGATATGGATTGGGAGGCTGCGCAACGCGAGGTCGTATCCCGCCGCATCCTCATAACCAAGAGCGAATACAATGGCGTTGCCCTCGGCGCACTCCGCCTGCACACAGCCTACAAGGTGAACGCTACCCGAGTAAACCGTTCCGGCGTGGATCTTCTCGCATCTCCGGGGCTTCGTCTCCAGATGGGTGACCGCATCACCGTTGTGGGTGACTTAAACGACATCTCACGCCTCGGCGAAAAGCTCGGTAACTCGATGAAACGCCTCAACGAACCTAATATGATTACCATTTTTATCGGTATTCTCTTCGGTATTATCGTAGGCTCTATCAATGTGGGTTTCGGTATGAAACTCGGTCTTGCCGGCGGCCCGCTCGTTGTGGCTATCCTCCTCAGCCGATTTGGCTATAAGTTCAAGCTCGTCACCTACACATCTTCGAGCGCATCGCTGCTCATGCGAGAACTTGGCATCTGCCTCTTCCTGGCTTCGGTAGGCATCTCATCCGGTGCAGGATTCGCCGAAACCGTATTCAACACCACCGGTATGTGGTGGGTAATCTGGGGTTTCATAATCACCTTCCTGCCCCTCGCTATCGTAGGCTGCATTGCGCGCGGTGTATATAAAATCAACTTCCTCACCATCATGGGTCTCTTCTCCGGAGGATATACCGACCCGCCGGCTCTCGCCTATGCTAACGGAAGTACCGGCAGCGATGCTCCGGCTGTTGCCTACTCCACTGTATATCCGCTCACCATGTTCCTGCGAGTGGTAGCGGCACAGGCTCTGGTGCTATGCCTTATGTAGAACTCACGTTTTAATATACGCGACAAGGGGCTTGCCATACCGGTAAGCCCCTTGTTATCTTATCAACTGCCACCTGATCACTCGTCAGACTTTGTTGGAATATGCTCACGTAGTTTTGCCTCGAGCATATCTGCCTGATGAAGACCATATCCGCGCCACACTGCCTCGCCATCTTTGAAAAGAATGAGGGTAGGCACCGAGCGGATGCTGTATTCGGCAGAAAGTTCGGGATTCTGGTCAACGTCAACCTTAAGAATATTAACGCTGTCACCAAGTTTTTTCTTTACCTCCTCAAGAATAGGAGCCTGCATCTTACAAGGACCGCACCAGGTTGCGAAGAAATCTACGAGAGTAGGTTTCGTTTCCTTGATAATGTTGCTGAATTCACTCATAATATTTAGTTTTTAGTTATTGATTCTTTTTCAATACTAACACCTGACACCACTCTAAAGTTTGTTTTTTATACCTAGATTATTATCCCTGTTAATTTTTTAGCTAATTTTGCAGAATAAACCATCCTACGGCTATATGGCGAGATTTGACCTCAGAGGAATGGGAGTGGCACTCATCACCCCCTTTAAAGCAGATAAATCAATCGACTACGACGCTCTTGCAAAACTGATTGAATATCAGATAAAAAGCGGCGCAGACTATCTCGTTGTGCTCGGTACCACCGCCGAAACTCCAGCCCTCAGCAGTCAGGAAAAATCTGATCTCAAACGCTTCATTGCCGATAGAGTTGCCGGAAGAGTACCCCTGGTAATCGGATGTGGAAGCAATAACACCGCCGCGGTGGTTGAGGAAGTGAGAACACTTGACACCAATGACTTCGGAGCTGTGCTGTCGGTGGTACCCTACTATAACAAACCCTCACAGGAAGGCATCTATCAACATTACTCGGCAATTGCCAAAGCCTCTCCACTACCTATTATATTATATAATGTGCCCGGACGCACAGGAGTCAATATGACTGCTGAGACCACCCTTCGCCTCGCTGCAGACCATCACAACATCATCGGAATAAAGGAGGCAAGCGGCAACATCAGCCAGATGGATGAGATTATCAAACACAAGCATCCCGACTTCCTTGTGATTTCAGGCGACGACGGTATCACCTTTCCGCTGATTACCCTCGGAGCCGCCGGAGTGATTTCCGTTATCGGGAATGCCTTCCCAAAAG
>CAMWUZ010000003.1 GCA_947177595.1 uncultured Porphyromonadaceae bacterium
TCTTTTCGTCAAGACAGATTGACTTCTTAGCTTAATAACTCAATTCCTTTCAACAAATAGATGCCACGTTGCTATATGTGATGACTAAACCTATACTAAATTTGTAACTATTTCAACTAATGATATGCCTTTGCGAGGATCTATTATATTGTCATATGAAGTCATGTAATCAATTTTTGCACGAGCGGATAAATCTTTTAAGAATCTTCTAAGTCTTCCAATTCTATTACTCCAAGATGGTAAATTGCAATATGTAACCTTTATATCGGGATTTGCATAATATATTGTATTATGATATACCACAACAGAGAATCTTTCAAGGAATGTAAAGTCGGCAGATATTATACCTTTCTCGGTTGTAATTTCAAAATGATAACTATCGTAACCTATTTGACTGGGTAAAATTACATCTTTAACTCTTACTTGCTGTAACTCCTCTACGTCTTTTAACAATGAAATAAGTTCTCCTCTATACAAGGGTGTCTTTAAATCATCATGAGAGAAAGGATTAAGAATTCGTTCTCTGTATGTATCTAAATTATTGAATGGCAGTGATATTTGGAAATATTCATTGAGTTTTGCCCCTTGGCTAATCATGCCATGTAATGTAAGAAACTGATGGGTTCCATCATCGTTTACGCTATATAGCCAGTTCTCTGGCAATAGTCTTTTCATTATGGCCTCACATTCTTTTCGTAAAGAATTAGCAGCCGCTGGAAAATCAAATGATTTGATATGTTTATGGGCTTGCTCCAAATAATTACTGTGTTCTATAATTACTGGCACAGGAACCTCTTCATTATCATAGCCTTCATATTTAGAATATAACTCATAACATTTCCATATCTCATTTTCTTCAACTTTATTTCTAATTAAGTTGTACAACCCTCTATCATGAGTCATGATGATTAATTGTTTATCCCTTTTTTCATAATCAAGGATTACGTCAATAACCTTTATGCGATTACACATATCTAAGCTAACCAATAAGTCATCAATAATTAGCATCTCCGCACAATCAGGCATATCGGAAATCATCATTTCATATATGGCTAATCTCATTGCTAAAGCAACAACAGTTAGTTTAGCTTCATTGAAAAATGATCTAGGATGATATATTGCTCTGGTATCTTTTACTACTTTATGATTCAACTGAGCTGACAGGATAATCTTTGGTCTATGAATCTTCCCATCTTTTGCCTTTGTTGTTCCATGCTTGATTTTATTAAAATCAGCACCAATGAAGTGATAAGAGAGAGATATGGGTAAATTGAATATTTTTAATAACTTATCATTTACTCTGTGCGTAATTTCTCTTAAACGCCCCATTAGTTCACCATTAAAATCCTCTATAAGGGTCTTAAATTGCTTATACTGATGAGTATTTTCGAGTACTGATGATTTCTTTGAGGAGCTATGAGGAATTATTGTAGAATTGTTATGACAGCGTATAATGTATCTCCACCATCCTTCAGCCGTACTGGTTTGATTGTAAGTGTCACCGTCAATTAGTTCATGTACTTTTGTGAATTCTAGGAATGGGAATATTTCTTTTTCGAAAATAGGAAATACATCATTTTGTTCACTATTTTTGAATTCGAAAAGTGAAGATAGGAATTTATAATTCATAAATCCTGATGCGGCGGCAGTAAATCGCATGAAGTTATCCGAAGTTCCTAAAGTATTAGTGACGTAAATCGAATTTTCAAATGTTTTAGTCCGTCCATCTGTATGTTTAAATTCGATACGTATTCCTGAATAACTATTATCCGAAAAACGATTTCTTAAATTCTCGGGATGCTCGGCATCAAAATATTTAGAAGCAATAGAGGCATTGGGTTTTAAGCAACTTTGAAGAATAGTATATAAACTCCAATATAAGGAACTTTTTCCACTCCCGTTCTCACCGTAAATTAAAATATTTTTACAGTCTACAGGAAGGATAAATTCTTCACAGAAAAACTTGAAATTTTGTATTGTAAGTTTATTTAGCCTCCAGTCCATTTTGGATTACTTGTTGAAATGAGCTTAAAAGAAGTTGAAATCGCTTTACATTATTTAATAACAAGTTATCTGGAAGCATAATATTGTCGAAAAGTGCATTCAAATCATAACCTATTTGATCTACTAGATTTTTCCAATTGGTTAAAATACAAATCTTAAAATCTTGCATGATATTATATTGATGCAGCTCAAAAGAAAGCGCAAGTCTAATTGATGAGAATATATCTAATTTCAGCAGTGAAATGTCATCCTTTTCCTCATTGTAGTATATTTGCTGAAAATAATTCTCAATTAAAGAATAGTATTTAATTAGGGACATATCTCCCATCGGGATCTTCAACGATGAAATCATTGATTTTGACACTCTATATTTTTTCCCTCGAGTTATATTAGACCCCAAAATCCTTTTGAGTGTCATGGGATCATTTAACATAAAAGCAAAGTAACCCAATATCTCAGGGTTATCTAATTCCAACACCCACTTTCCTGATAATTGTTTATCTAATAGGCTGAAAGCTATATTAAAATTACCCAACGCAAGATTTTTGTCAATAGTTATCATAGAAGATGATGGACTACTGTTTATTTTTGCGCTATCCGAAGATGTTACCGAGTATTTGATATATGGAAGAGTATCCATTAGCTTGTCCTTGTTAAATGATATGCAATTAAACTGCAAAGTTAGTCATTTCTAATTAATTATGCAACCTCGTTTGAGATTCTGTCCATTCTGTCCATCGTAAGCGTTGTCAATGTATCCTATTGTCTATCGTTATAATTGCGCTTAATGGCCATTTTCTAGTCGTAATTACGACTACTAGTCATCCACTAGTCGTATTTTTTTCTTACTAGTCGTAATTTGGATACCATAAGCGATTTCTAGTCGTAATTACTCCAGCTGACGACAGTTCGTTAAGGACATTTCCGATTACTCGTAGGTTCTGTTCCTTGGTGTTGCGGCTGGGGAGGGTACCTTCAAGGTATTCCATGATGGCATCGCGTTTGGCTCCGTCGGTTCCGGCATTTTGGATGTATTGCAGAATCATCTGTTTGATTTTGTCACGTTCAAGGCCTTTGACTTTCGTATAGCCCGTGAGCTGTTTGGAGGCTTTGGCTACACCGAGAGAGATAGTGTAGTTGGGTGCTTCGCCCTCAATCAGTCCGCGTTTCAGCAGGTTTTGCGCGATTTCCTCATCTATGCGATGTCCTTTTTGGATGGCATCGAGAGAGATGCAATCGTGCAGGGTGAGGTTGGAGTTTTCTTTGAGGAGCTTGGTATAGCGTTCATTGATGGTGTTGCCATAAATGCGCACTGCAACCTCCTTCTTCTCGTTGTCAATCTCATAATCGGGCATCGGGAAGCGGCGTTCCATCTGATTGGTAAACATCTTTTTGATACCACGGCTTACGGTGTCAATCATATTGAAATGTACCATCGCGCGGCATAGACATGTGTTGCGGAAGAAACGCTGAGGACCCTGCGTCTCCAATGCGTTCTCCAACGTGCCGGGAATGAACGATCCGCCGTTAGCGTAATATAGGAAACTGGGATTTTCCACCAAATTGATGCGCTGCTGGAGGGTATAATCCTGATGGGCGATACAGTTATGTAGTGCCTCACGGATTGTGTAGTCATCATATTGCTTCATGGTGTCGGGAAAAAGCGTTCCGCCCGGCATTTCGCGCAACGTCAGATTATGGATTTTGGCAAGAATTTCATCAACCGTCAGAATGAAAGGCACGGAGAAATGCTCGTAATCGACCACGTCTTTCTTCTCATCGCGCAAAGTCCACGTCACTTCCGCAACTGCCGGACGCAGCTTGATGTCAGAAAACATCTTGCCGAGCAAAATGATGGCAGCGCGGCGCAACTTGCCGTCAACCATAAGCTCGCACTTGCTCAGGAATTCTTCCGTTGACCATTTATTGACCTCTTCCGCCGGAATTCGGTTATGCACCTTCTTGAACATCATTTTGGCTTTGGCGATAGCTACCTCATCAAGGTCATCAATCGTGGCGTTCGGCACAATCTCTGCCGACCAGTCCGGCTCGGGCGTCTGATGCCGTATTTCATCCTGCTTTGACTGATTCAACGGTTTAAGACTCTCGCCGTCGCGCCCATAAGCAATCCCTTTCCACTTCATCACGATATTGCGTGGCGAAGCCGGAATCTTGAACATAAGGACGCGCTTACCCTCAACCGCTATCGGCACAATCTCGCGGAAAGTCTGCCCGTCGGTCGTATGCTGAGAAAAATCGTGTTTGAGCTTATTGAGAGCACCTTCGCCATCCTTGAACGAAGTGCCGACAACCGCATGCTTCTTCTCGTCATAGCCGAAAATCAGCCACGCGAACTCCAGCCCGCGCAAATTCGCTTCATTGCTCAACGCCGAGAAATACTTGCCCAAGTCATCGAAGTCGAAACTATTCTCCGCCCTCTTAAACTCTACTACCTCACTCTCAGGTCTAAGTATGAGACTATTGAATATATTGATATATTGTTCCTTTTTCATAATAAGTTTATCTTTTGACTTGAGGTAACGGTTCACAGAAGGTTTTATTAACAACGCGGTCACGCATCAATTTCATATCGGTAAAATTACGGCAAATATTCTGCACAATCTCCATATAATTATCTGAGCCATCCTCTTTTTGATAATAATACGGTTTTATTGAAACGCAATTCTTGTGCTCAAATAACGTATTTAGCAAAGTACGGTCAGAATTACCACAAGAATGTCCCATAATATACACCTGATATGGCGCAGATTCAATAAACCTGAGCAAGTCTCGATAATTACTTGATTCTAAATATTTAATAGACTTGATATTATTTAGATTTTCTTTATCCGTCTGTTTTAGCAATTCTTTGTAATCATCATCAAGCTCATCGCCATATTCAAATATAATACTATCTGGATTACTTAAGTCGCCATGAATATGATTCACAGTAGAAACTTTTGTTGTTCCGTATATATCCGCCACTCCCGTATAATTATAATTTAGGAATAATATATTCTCAGGAAGAATTAAATCTTTCAAATATACATCTTCAATATTTGTTGCATCAGGGAATTGTGCTAATCGCTTGATGTCAATGGTCATATAGTGCCTTGTGTGACCATCAATACCATATCGACATAGTAATCGCTGATACTCATTATCTGCACCATCAATAAGACATCTCACGTAATCGTAATACTTGAGAATCTGGGATATACAGATATCATTTTTGCGTATTCTACCATAAATTTGTTGATGGATTCGTTCATCGCATTTTATCTCAACAGATGTAACAAATGAAAGGTATTCGGCTAATAAATTTTGGACCTGACGCAGTTGACAATTTAACTCAGAGATTGTGTAATTACAATTTTCGGGCCTTAAAACGGCATCGCGTAATAAATTATAATACTCCCGTTCAATATCAACCCAACCCTTGCTTTCAATGGCTTCACAAATCCTAGAGAAAAATACACTGTTAATACAGAAATCACACATTTCTTTATCATTAATGGCGATCTCGACTAGTTCTCTATCGCTGTATTGCTTGAAAAGAATTTGGTAACGATAACCCCATACCAAATACCATCCAGCCAATCCAATATTCTCTTTTAGCCTAAAGGAACAAAACATGTCCTCTGCAAACTTTCCAGAGTAGGAGCGCAACCTTTGTCCCCATTGCTCCCAATACCAGTTTATGAAATCTTCATATCTGGTAGGGAGACTATGAGCTAAATCAAATCCATTGCCTATAATTACCACTCTATTCATATTGTTCTTTAATGTATAGATTGTTGGTGTTGAAGGACTCGAAAATTATTTAATATTACTCGTCAATTTAGAAACATCAATTAGTCCATCAGCTTTATCTCTCCAACGAGCCTTGACATAATTTTCAAAGGTATAACCATCTAATACAAGATTATCTGCATGATCTGATATGATAATCTGCGGCTTAATTCCATACTGACTGTATAATTCATCTATGAATGTCAATATTTTAGAATATAGATTTGCGACTTGTAGTAAATCTTCGTCAGCATCTTCTCCTCCTTTTAGGGCGGCTGCATCAAACTCAACCTTAACATCATTCTGTACGGGGAAGTAAACCTGACTCGGTTGATCAATAAAAAGAATCGGAGGAATAAGACAGGCCTTCTCGCTCACAAATAATTTAAGTAGTGAAAGGAATAGGCAAATGTGTGAGTATAACCAGTTTGCACCACTACCCATAGAACTCAGGTAAACCTTTTCGCCGTCTAATGTACAGAACAATTCAAATCGTTGAATATCAAACTCAAGATTTATTGGACTATGTTCAAACGAAAACTGAGGAGCTAGTATATTCATGGAGCTATTTATACTTTTGGCAACCTGAAGCATTCGTTCACTTAGATTATAGTGCTCCTTAATATAGTTCTCAATTTGATCCTTTTCTTGCAAATATTCGTTTTTCTCTGCTTCCCAATCGTTTTTCCCTTCACTAATAATCCACAATAGTTCATTTTGTACATTGGAAAGTATAAGAGCAGCCTGTTCATCCAAAGAACGATTCTTTTGGAGTTTAGTATTGATTTCTTTAATCGAGGCTATTCTCTGAGCGATTTCCTTAATTTGATTATCAATAGAACTTATTTTATCCATTAGTTCTTTCCTTTTAGGAAGATAACTTTTGAACAAGGGTTGAGTTTCACGAAGTTCTTTATTTAACCAGTTGATTGCTCTTGTGAGAGAATTTTCCGCATTTTGAGTTGAGTCAGATAGCTTCCCACAAAATGGACAACAAGAAACCTGTTTATACGCCTGTGTTATCGGTTTGACTTCTGATATTTTATCACGGTAGTCTCGAATTGTCCTAATAGAAGAATTGATATCACTCAGTCTTAAAACTAAATCTCTTTTTTCTCCTAATAATTCATTTTGACGAAGTCGTAATCTGTCATATGTCTGTTGATAAGACATAGACTCCGTATTTATCTGAGGAACATAATCTGCAAGCTTATCGCGATATAGCGCGGGTTTGTGAAGGAGTTGTTCACTTGGAGTATTAGGAAATAATTCTTGGCCAGTTATAGAATGATATTGCTCTCGCTGCTCTTCTATGTAAGGAATATGGCTCTGAAGTTGTTGGTTAAATGAGGAAATACTTCTTTCAATGCCTTTTATATGATTATTAAGTTCATCAACCTTTTGCATTAAAATAAAGTAGTTCTGATCCACAAGACCAAGGAATATTTTAAATTCCTCTATTACCCGTTCTCGTCTTTCAGAGTCGTCAAACCGATAAAATAAGGCTTGATTATTAGCGATAAGATTTTGATGTTGGAGCATAAATGGCATCATATTTCGTACAGAAGGATGTCCTTTTTTCTTTTTTAGTTTGTCTTGATCTGTTGTGTCTATATCGGAGATTGTCAGACCGAAAATACTACCAATCTCACGAATATACTCATCCAAAGGAATGAAATACTCTTGTGAAAAATACTCATTAGCAAATGAGTTGATTGGCATAAGGATTGACTCAAACTTAATGAAGCCCTGACTATTCTTATTTTCTTCTCTAGCAAGTGTTATAAATTTATCATTTACATTTAGTACAAGAAAATATAGCTTTGCTGAGGTAGAAATAACACCGTGAGGGATATTATTCCTTTTAGCTCCCATGCAATAATCAAAGATATTTATTATAGCACTTTTGCCTGTAGACGAGCGTCCTGTAATGATGTTCAAACCCTCATCCAAAGATAACCCATGGATATTATTAGATTTGTCTAAAATTCCGATATATTTTATATATACTCTCATAGCTCCTTTATTCCGAATCCTATGTATGTGTTGACGATATTTTTAGTAAAGACTTTGTGCAACTGGGAGGCCAATTCAAATGCTTTACCAAGATTATTTGATTTTGGTATTCCATAAACTTGATTTACAGTTATGGAGCACTCAGAGGCATTGAGCTTTAGCCAATTACTTTCTATCCCATACTGTATGCATTCATTCGTAAGCATACGGTAATAGTTAAATCGTTCTTGAAAGCCCGCCATAATATCTTTATCTGTTATAATTCTTGACAATTTGGTTCTTGAATTGATTCGTTTAATTGTATAAAATGGCGGATGTAAAAGTAATGGGAAAAGAAGGTAAGCATACAGCAGGTTCCCTTTCCGTAAAGGCATATTTTTATAAAATGAAACCAATAACGGCGTCAAAGTAAAGATATTACTTTCAAGACATTCGAAATTCTCTATAACTTCAATCATACTTTATCAACTCCGTTTTTTAGATGCCATGAAATCTGATTCTCGTCTGCTAAAGAATGCGTAATTCCTCCTCTAAACTCGCGAGGTGTATTGTTATAATTACTGAAGGGTTGAACCAAGCTAGTTTCATATTCGTCATAAAAATCCTGAGATGATTTTATGACGTCTTCCGAACAGTTCCGTTTTGCTTTACGATACATAGTATCGTGTTCTCGTTTTATATCTTGTGCATACTTTTTAATTTCTGCCATTTTGTGACGTGTTTTACCAAGTTCGGCAATATAACTCAAAGAATCCACGTAGTCTTGAATAGCCTGCGGAACTACCTCGTCATATTCTATTTCCAAAATCTTTTTTACAAATAACTTATCCTCAAACTTAGTTTCATCTATGACGGTTTTCTCTATTTTGGGGAAAATACGAGTATTCTCCATAAGAGATTCAGCGATGACTTTCTTTTCATTCACAAAATCTTCGCAAGAAATTTCCCAACCATCGGATTTCTGTGAGCCTAAGGTAATAAATCCATAAAGCTCATATACAAAATTTGACTGTTGTATTTCCGGAACAATATTCAGATATGGATAATTGCGAACCATCCAGTCTTCAAAGTTCGGTGCTAAGAATATTATTTCAATCTTCTTGACTAATTGAATCTTTAATTTATCAGTGAGTTTTGATTGAATATAGTTTATTTTTTCATTCAGTTCATCACTTAATTTCGCTCGTGCTTTCTTGGACAAAAGTTGATTAAGTGATTTTAGTCTGTCTTCTAGATTTAAAGAGTGCCATTTATACCATTGAGAGGACGAGGAAATAGACTGGGTTGTTATCAGCAAAAGATTCTGATATTTATTAATATCAAAACCCGGTTGCATCCAGTTATATATGGTGTTCCATATACACTCGCTATAGTTAGTGATAGCATCTTTCCGCTTTTTTACCTCTATTTGAAGACTAGGATTCTCTTCACTCTCTACGGTAATATCGCCAAAACGTTCAATATAGATTTTATCCCCTTTATTCATCTTAAAACAATACTCCAAGGCAACAAGAAATTGGAAAACAATTCCTTGCGTCGAAGCAGATGCGTTATTTCTAAGTAGTTTTGTCATATATTGATTTATTGGCGATTAGTGAATTATCTTTATGCGGCTACAAATGGATATCGTTCATAGATATACTCGTAGAGTTTCTTCGAGTACGGCTCAATCTCGCTGATGTCGTAAGCCTCAGGTAGTTCTTGATAAAGAGTGTCGTGGATAAGCTGACCGATTATTGCAGTAGTGGTAGCTTTCTCACGCCAGTTGTGAAGTGACGCGATCCGGTTCTTTACCATTACAAGTAGGTCGACTGACACTTTCTTCAGTTTATCTATGTCTGACTTAGATATGTTCTCCTTGAAAAGAAGATCATAGATGGTAAGCTGTTCATCATCGGTGAATCCCTCGCGCACAAACCTCTTTTCCTCTTGGTCAAGAGATTTAGACAGGTCGATAAGAGCCATAAATGTTTTTTCGATTGATGCACGGTCTTGCTCAGCATTGTACTCTTGAATAATCCGCTGATATTCTTCGTAGAAGTTAATGCGGTTAGGATTATTCCGAAGCATGGCATCGATGCGTTGCTTGATAAGCTCGTCAATGTCCATAAGCACGAGGTTCTGATGCTTCATCTTCGCAAATTCTTTGCGGAGAAGATCGAAGTCAATTTTGCTGATGTCAAACTGTCTAGTGCCTGTAAGGTTCTCTTCAGGCTTTGTCCCAACTTCATCACTGATAATGTTGTGAATTGCCACAGACAAGTCAGTGATGTCGGCACTCTTGCGCTTGGCTTTTAATTGGTCATAAATAGCGATGATGGCGTTCCTATCAGCGATAATTGCCGAGTCGGTAATATCGTCACGAGTTATGAATTTCATCAATCGCTTAATTGTTCCGCCATAAGTGCAATAAGTCTTACGTACTTCGGTGGTGGAACACATTAGGTTTGCCGCATCTTTAAGCAAAGCCATCTTAGTGAAATCCGAGGCATTAACGAGGGTTTCAAGGTCAAATCCATGTTGCATCAGGAAAGCCTTGGCTCCGGTAATGGCTTCGAGAAGGTAGCGTATCAACTCGTTCTTGTCTACGGTTACATCACCGCCACCTCCACCTTCGCCTCCTGAAGTTGTATAATCGGCAAGTGCTTTGCGAAGTGATTTCACGATGCCGATATAGTCGATGATGAGACCATTGGGTTTGCCGTCGCACACACGGTTAGCACGGGCGATGGTCTGCATTAGAGTATGCGCTTTCAATGGTTTATCAATATAAAGACAAGAAAGCGATTTTACATCAAAGCCGGTAAGCCACATAGCACAGACAAAGACTATCCGCAGAGGATTCTCGCGATCTTTATATTCTTTGTCAAGCTCACGGGTTTCCATCTTCTCACGGTGAGGCTTTATGTCTTTACCCCACTTCTGGAAGTATGCGATTTCGTTCTGCTCCTGCGAGATGACAACAGCCATTTCGGTCTCACGCATCCATTTCAGCTGTCTATTCAGTTCAAGAACTTCTTGCTGATTGGTGTTATGGCTTATCTTTCGTTCGAGATTGACAATAGCTTCCTGCCAGTATTCCTGAACATAGTCGTACATCATCACGCAAGCGATACGGCTTAGGCATACCATCATGGCCTTGCCACTTGTCCAAAGGTCGGTGTAATGCTGCACAAAATCTCGTGCAATCATACGCAAACGCTTCTCTGAAAGAAGAAGGTGTATTTCCTTTGCAAATTCATGTTCTACCTTTTCTTCTTGGGATGGGTCGAGGTCTGCATCTTGTATTGCTGCGAGTATTTTGGTATTGATGGCATCACTCTGCAATTCTTTCAATTTTTCACCGCGATTCTCATAGAATAACGGCACTGTGGCATGGTCATCTACGGCTCTTTTAAAGTCGTAAATAGAAATATAGTCGCCGAAAGTGCGCGTCGTGATGTTGTCGTCTTTGAAAATCGGAGTACCAGTGAAACCAATGCGATGTGCTGTAGGGAGAAGATGCATCATATTCTCGGCATAAGTGCCGTTTTGAGTTCGATGCGCCTCATCGCTCATAAGAACAATGTCATGCTCCGGAATGTAAGGAGTGGCATTAGGCTTATTGAATTTATGAATAAGAGTGAAGATATACGAAGGATTATCTTTCAGACGATCGATGAGGTTCTGACCGCTTGATGCAATATAGTTCTTCGCTTCCCCACCTATCAATCCGCAATTTACGAAAAGCTCAGAAATCTGAGTATTCAGTTCTTCGCGGTCGGTCAGCACAACGAATGTAGGGCTACCCTCAAATTTACGGTTGATTTTGCGAGCAAAGAAAACCATTGAATAACTCTTGCCGCTACCTTGTGTGTGCCAGAACACACCAAGTTTTCCATCCTTGAATTTTCGGTCACGATACGCCTCAATAGCTCGGTTCACTCCGAGATATTGGTGGTTGCGAGAAAGAATCTTTGTCGTGCGCCCCTCTGAATGGTCGTAAATTATAAAGTTTTCAAGCAGGTCTAAGAACGTGCGCTTGTCGCACACACCGCGAAGCATGGTTTCCAACTCAACGCTTCCAGCATCTTCCTCTTTCAGACGCTTCCATTCATGAAAATACTCATATTTACTATCAAGCGTGCCAATCTTAGCCTCATATCCATTACTCAGCATCAGAAATGCGTTGTAATGAAATAATTGAGGTATTGTGTCGAGATAGTCTCTATAATTGTTATTGTAGGCGTTCTCAACGTCAACATCCACACCTTTAAGTTCTACGAAAAGAAGCGGAATACCATTGACAAATCCAACAATATCGGTGCGACGGCGATATAGAGAGCCGTGTATCTTCATTTCCTTAACTGCTAGAAAATGATTATTGTCGGGGTTGTCAAAGTCTATCAGTCGGGCTGTAATGGTATTATTCTCGTGTCCGGGTCGGCTGTCGGTAACTTCGATGCCGTCGCGTATCATCTTAAACTTCTCCTCGTTGATTTGCATAATGGAGTTGGTGGCTGAATAAGCCATAAACTTCATCAGCGCTTCCGAAAGCTGCTTATCCGTCAACCACGGATTAAGTCGTAGCAGGGCTTTTTCAAGATAGCGAGTCAGAACGACTTCTTTGTAAGAACTTCGTCCGAGTGTTCCATTTTGCCCCAGCACCTCTTGGTTGTAGGCGAAAACTACATCCCAACCGAGTTCATCGCGCAGGAGATTTCCAGCACTTTCCTGAACGAGTATGTTTTCTGAATATTCGTGCGACATAGTTATGCGTTTATTTCAATTTGACCGGAGATTAGACGAGGAAGAAGTAAATCTCTAAGAGCTAATACTTCCGATAATTTCTCTTTTATCGTTTCAAGTTGATTAAAATAACATGAAACGATTTTATTAAATGTAGATAATTGAGAATCTAATGGCCTATAAAATAAGATGTCTTCTATCATGCCTTTTGTGAGGAATTTTATAGTTGAGCCACTCGCACCGGCAGATAACTTAGACATATTGCGTTTTATTGCAAAGTAACTTAACCAGATTAGATCAGATTCTGTTGTTATAACATAAGTCCGTTGATATGCTTCAAACTTTCCTCGAAATATCTTGACATTAAAATCTCCATTTCCCGCAAGAATTATTGCTTGAGTATCGAATGAATACGAATTAGCTCTAATAGGCTCTTGTGCACATGTAAAGAATGGATATTCACCAACTTTTCCTCCAAAGTTAGCATCTTTTCTTCCTGTTTTTATATCACATACCATCCCTATAGATTCTATAGTCCATCCTGCCGGCAATCCATTTTCGCCGATAGGAGTGGTTTCGTAGCCTGGAAATCGCAGATCAACGAACCATTCACGATAGAGACGCTGAGCGGCTTCTTCGAGTAAGACTATCTGCGCTCTGCAGTTGTCTATCATCTCGTCGTAGGCCGAAAGGATTGACGCAATTTTATCTTGAACTTCTTTTGTGGGTAATGGAACAGATGCCATTGCTAATCGCGACTGACTTAAGTTTTGAATATTAGCGCCAACAGAAGTATTAGATAGTTGTCTCCTAAAACTCGGACTCTTGAAAAGATATAGGAAATATCGGGGATTTGCGTATATCGTGTTTTTGAACCGGCAACGAATACAAAAGCCGGAAAAATATAATTTTTCAGATGTATGTGGAATAATCATACATCTACCAACTAAATCTTTATTCCCATTTGACCGAACAAAGATTATGTCGTTCTCCTTCAATCTCGCAGATTCCTTTACTGCATCAATAGCAACTTCGGCTAAACTATCTATAATAGGTATAGAATAATCTTTAAAATCAGAGACTCCAATAATTTTGACACCAGCCCGATATGCGCTTTTATCAAAATTCAAACCGTTTGCAAATTCTGCAATTTCGCCAAGTTTTACAGTCTTTATTTCCATAGCAGCGGTTCGTTTGCTTTAATTGTTGCAAATATTTCAGCAGACTCTTTCTGCAAGCGTTCAAGTTCGGAATGAATCTCTTTCATACGAGCGGTAAAGTCAATGCCATCGTCAGCAACTTCTTCTGCACCGGTGTAAGCACCCGGAGTAAGCGAGAATTGCTTTCCTTCTATATCCTCGATAGAAGCAATTCGGCACAAGCCGGGAATATCACGATATTCGCCTTTTTCACCGAATTTGTCTGTAAGCCACACGAATTGAGCTGCCATCTCCACGACGGACTCAAGTTCAGAAATGGTTTCTTCAAGGCCAGCCAGTTCTTCTTTAAGCGGTTCTTTATCTCTACGCTTTCTTGTTGCTTTTATTTTTGTGACAAGTTCCTTTTGCTGCGATTTTAATTCAGCAAGTTTCTCTGAAAAACGATTGTGTGCATCGGCAGGTGTCGAGACTTCGGCATCAATATCATATACATGAAAATTCTCGTTAAGTGCGAGAATGTAACTTGATATTAGAGCTTGATACTTGTCGATTTCACCACGATAAAGCCAAACGATAGCATTCAGATTTTTCATCTGCCATTCGTTCCATTCGTTGAGAGTCTTGTCAATTACAGTATAATAATTACGAGCATCAATGAAAAGAACCTTATCACGGATAGCTTCGGCTTTGTTTTTATCAAAGAACCAGAGAGTGCAAGGCAGTGAAAGGGTATAAAAGAAATTGTTGGCAACCGATATAAGACAATCGACATTGCCAGAGCGAACAAGTTGTTCGCGGATTGACTTATCTTTACTCTGCGAGTCTGTTGCCGAGGATGCCATAACGAATCCGGCTCGACCGGTTTCGTTAAGGAATGAGTAGAAATACTGAATCCAAAGATAGTTTGCGTTGCTGATTTCATCTGCCTTGTTGACTGATGGGAGACCGAATGGCAGTCTATCCATATTGGCTGATGCGGTAGCAGAGTCAACTCCGTTGACGTTGAACGGGGGATTTGCCATTACGAAATCGCAACTGCCGAGCAGATTGTGAGAATCGTATGCGTAAGTATTAGCCTCATCGCCACTCTTGATTTTGGCGTTAAGACCATGCACCGCCATATTCATAAGGCAAAGATGGGCGTTAAAGTCAGCCTTTTCTTGTCCGTAGAAAGTAAGTGCTGAGTTAGCGTTCATGCCTTTGGAGTTGACAAAATCGCCGGATTGTACGAACATACCGCCACTACCACAAGCAGGATCGAGCACGGTGCCGTGCTTGGGCTCGATGATATTCACTATCATCTGAACCAAAGATTTCGGAGTGAAGAACGCTCCATCATCAGCAGCAACGCTCTTGGCGAACTTTCCTGTGAAGTATTCAAATATGCGACCCAAGACATCACCACCGACATCTTCGAGTTTATCGTTATTAAAGATACGAATAAGTTTGGCAAGGAGTTCGTTAGAGAAGTCGTTGTATGTTTTGGGAAGTATCCCTCTCAGGTGTTCGCTCTGCAGCTCAATAAGGCGCATGGAGTAGTTAACGACATCGCCGAGTTTGGAAAGCAATCGTCCTTCTTCGTCAGTTACGTTAGCAGAAGCTATATTCTCAGGAAGATTTAATAGGAAATCGTACTGAGCCTCACGAGGAAGATATAGCGCGCTCTTGGCTTGGAAATCACGCTCAGTAACCGGTAAAGGTACACCGTTGCGTTTCGGTCGGTCTTTCAGCAATTCTGCTTCTACTTTCTTAAATCTGCCATAGGCATATTTGAGAAAAATGAGACCAAGCACCGGCATACAATACTGGTTTGAGTTAAGTTTGGAACTTGCTCTTAGGGTATCGGCTGATGCCCAAAGGTCTTCTTCCAATTGCTTTATAGAGGATTGATTTGCCATGATTAGTCTATATTATTGCCGTTAAGTAGGGTGCGGGGGTCAACTTTGAGGATAGAGGCGATTTTTACGAGCATTTCGAGTGAGGGTTGGGAGGCGTTGGAGCACCACCGGGAGACGGTGGCTTCGTTTTTGCCTAATTGTTCGGCAAGCCATTTGCCGGTGCGGTTCTGCTCAACTAAAACTACTTTCAGCCTGTTTATGCGCTCGATTTCTGTATCTATACTGTTTGTTGACATGGAATAATTCTTTGATGTTATTTGCAAATTTAATTAGAATTTTTGAATCTACCAAATTTGACATCAAGAAGCCCCATGAACGTACTTTAGTTTGACTTGTCTCCAAAGAGTTCTGCGGTGGCGTCGGCGTGGATTTCGGCGAGGAGGGAGGCGTGTGTGCGGAGGTGTTCGGCGATGATGGCGTCGACATAGGAGGAGAGTGTTGCGCGTGTGTGGCTCACTGCGCTGATGATGTTGAGGAGTTTGCGATGGTTTTCAGGAGAGATGTAAAGCCGGTGGTTAGTGTGGAAGCTTTTGGGTCGGAGGAAGGTGGAGTAATAGTCTTGTTTTGTCATAGTTTAATAGGTTTTATGTGCTAACGCACGGGTTCAACAATAGTACCTACGGCTATATAGCCATTGGGACTTATAGACCCGTCAATCAATGTCGAAGGGTCTAAATCTATATAGATGTGTATCTATGAGTATATTTATATGTCTGTGAAACTTACGGCTAATATATCTATCGTTCTATAAACAGTTCCAATCAGCTATGTATCTTTATAAAGGTTGAACTTTATGGAAGGATAGAGACATCAGTGTAGATTTCACTGATTATAAATACATTCAAAAGACTCTTTTGCAATCTTTACATTGGTATATCTCGCGATAAACTGCCCTATATATCTTCATTATTTTATTGCGTTATGGAGATGCACCCATGTAGAGAATGCTATATAAAGATAACAAATTTTCTGCGGAGTTGCAAATTGATATTTTTATCAAAATATTTATATTCAGTAACTTGACGCGGTTTGGCGCGTTTTGACCTCGAAAACAGTCTAATATCTGTTGAAACTTTAACATTTGGAGAGCGAAGATTTTTTCAGCACTTGGTTGACGTTTGGAAATGTCATTATTTTTTTGTATCTTTAAGGTAAGCATCCGTACCGCAAAAGCACACTTCTATCGCACGCAAAAGTGAGTGTATCAGGGTGTTCACATGAACACAGCAAGGTGTCTTTTGAGTAACTCAAAAGGTTTTGAGGAACCCATAACCTCAAAACGTCCTTGCAGGGTCGGGCACACTCCAAAGTCGTGTCCCCCATTTTCCAAACTGCGTTACCGTAGAAGTAACGGATGTGAAACCGTTGAAACTGTTTTTCAATGGCATTAGTTCAAATTGAAGAGAGTCTGCTTCTGGAGATTCTCAATCGCGCTAACTACCTTACGTCAGTCATGCAGCCCCTATATGAGCGCGTTAGAAATCGGGAGGCAAGTGACTGGCTCACGCTTGAAGACCTTTGCGGATTGCTTAACATATCCGCAACTAAAGCCCGCACATTGAAGGCTATCGGTAAAATAGGTTTTGTTAAGTGCGGCAAGAAATGCCTCTACCATGCCGGCGACGCATGGGAGCTGCTTGAACGAGTTGACCGCCGAAAGAACAATGAGTAAGATTTATTCGCGAGAAACGGCGGAAATTGAGCGGTTCTTCTCCGACACGTTGACAATCCTTCATGTAGCGGAGGAGTTGAAGCGGCATTGTCGCCCGTCGTTACATGGGAAAAGATTTCTTACCGATGCCCAGCTCTCAGAGAAATTAGGCATTTCCCGGCGCACGCTTCAGGACTTAAGAGACCGCCATGTTATCCCTTACTATCGGCTTGACGGCAAAGTGCTCTATGAAGAATCTGATATTGAGGATTTCCTGATGAGTACCTATCGCCCCAAATTCTAATCAAAATGCGGCCACCGGATTTGTACCGATGACCGCATTTTTCTTTGTTATATAATGTTATTTAGAGATTGACACCGTCAAATTTGCGACGCATTTTCTCCATATCGTCATAGATGGCTTGATCCTGCATCTTTGCGTAGATTTGAGTTGTTCGGATGTCGGAGTGACCGAGCATTTTCGAAATCACTTCGATGGATACGTGATTGCAGAGACTCATTGACGCGAAGGTATGCCGGGCAACGTGTGTCGTCAGATGCTTCTTGATGCCGGCAAGATCGGCAATCTCCTTGAGATAAGCATTCATTTTCTGATTTGTGATTACAGGCAGGGCTACGCCCGTCGAAACCACAGTGGGATGTTCACAGTATTTCCGGACTATGCGCAACGGTATTTCGAGCATCGGGATTATGCTCATTTCTCCGGTCTTGGCTCGCGCCTTGCGAATCCATGTATGCCCTGAATCATCCGTCGTTATGTCAAACGTCATCAACGCTTTCACATCGCAGAATGCCAGTCCTGTAAAACAACAGAACAAGAACGTGTCACGCACAATCTCCAATCGTGGCAATTCAGTAAAATCGAGGCTCATGATTGTTCGCAGTTCAGTCTCGCTCAGAAACTGACGCTCATTATATGTTCGCTGGTATTTCTTCCCGATGAATGGGTCATGGTCAATCCATCTGTGGGCTAACGCGTATTGCATGATGTTTTTGACGGAACGCATATAACGCACCGCAGCATTATTGGCACATGATTTTTTCATGCGTAAGAAATGCTCGAAATCATCCAGCAGTCCCGACGTAACCTCTTTTATCGGGAGGTCTGCCGTGTTGTAGTTAAGGAGAAAGAATTCCTCCAGATAGTCGGCGCATCGGGTCCAACGCTGATAGGTAGGCTTGACTATGTCTCCACGGTCAAGCTCCTCCTTGCGTTTCTTGTTTGCTTCGCGGAATACCTCACACATCATCTTCGGTTTCTCGATGGTGCCGAGAAAGTGTGCTTTCATCACTGCCGGAGTGATAAGCTTTTTCTCCCGTAGCAGCATGTTGTGTATCTCAAGGAATCTTGCCTTGACAAGTTCGAGATATTTGTTCAGTTCGAGGTCTCTACGTGTGCGACCTTTGCTCATGCCGCGTGTCTGATCCCAATTTTCGGGCACTACTGTTCTGCCAATCTTGAACTCTATGCGCTGACCGCCCACAGAGACTCTCACGAAGAGCGGCCAATCGGCACGCTCGGCGTAGGGCTTCCTTAGAAAGAAGTGAAGTTTGAAATAATTGTTCTCTGTCATTTGTTTGATTGTTACTTAAATATACGAAATTTTCGCGTGGTATCCAAATGGCGAAGAACATCGAACGTAGTATGATAACAAGATTATTGCCCTCAGTGAACGGTATACACCGGAATTCGAGGTAAAGTTGGCGCGATATGACTGGAAAAGGCAGATTTATAGTTAAAGTGTCTTTCAAAAGTTAAAAGATGCCTATCTTTCCTTAAAAGCACAATCCCTACAGAGGTCATGGGTTCAAAACCACACCGCGAACCCCTTTTGTGAAGATGGGAAACAATCTAAAGATAAGACTATCAGTCCACTCACTGACTGCCTAACCCTCAAGTGAATGATTTTATTCACTGCGAAACCATTCACTCGTCATTCACCACAGTGCTTCTACATTGTGCAGTATTCTGCAACTCGGCAAAAAGAAAAAGCACTGAAAATCAAACAATTTCAGTGCTTTGCGGCATCTTGCCTTTTCTTGTTGTGACCCCGGTGAGGCTCGAACTCACGACCCAATGATTAAGAGTCATTTGCTCTACCAACTGAGCTACGGAGTCATTGTTGGTATGTGTTTATGCCGCTGTTTTGCGGTTTTGCGCTGCAAAGGTAATCGTTTTTTTTGTCTCTCCCAACATTTTTTGCATAAAAAATGCGGAGTGCGATAAAAATGCACTCCGCAGTCGGGTAATCAGTGCGATATATTTTACACTGTGAGTATCTCTTTTTCTTTTGCGGCGAAAATGTCATCAATGCGTTTGAGAAATTTGTCGTGGAGCTTCTGAACGCTTGCTTCGGCATCTTTCTCAACATCTTCGGGCATTCCCTGCTTAATCGCTTTTTTGAGCCCGTCAATAGCATCGCGGCGGGCGTTGCGAACAGATACCTTTGCCTGCTCCGCTTCCGCCTTGCTCTGCTTAACGAGCTGTTTGCGGCGCTCTTCGGTGAGCGGGGGGATAGAGAGGCGGATGACCTCACCGTTGTTTTCAGGTGTGATTCCGAGTTCGGAGTTGATTATGGCTTTTTCAATTTCCTTAAACATCGGTTTCTCCCAGGGGGTAATGGTGATAGTGCGTGCGTCCGGCACCGATATGTTGGCAACCTGGCTCACTGGCACCATTCCGCCGTAATATTCCACCTTGATATTGTCAATAATCTTGGGGTTTGCTTTGCCGGCACGGATATGCGCGAGTGATTCATCAAGATAAGTCACCGCGAGTTCCATTTTCTCTTCGGCGGGATTCAGATAGTCTTTTACTTCCATATTATTGTTGTTTAGTTTTTCAGATTAATAAACGAGGGTGCCGATTGGCTCTCCTGCAATCACTTTGGCTAGATTGCCGGGGGTGTCCATGTCGAATACAACTATAGGCAGTCCGTTTTCCTTGCAAAGTGCTGTCGCGGTGAGGTCCATTACTTTGAGACCGCGTGTATATACTTCGTCGTATGTTATCTCGTTGAATTTGGTTGCGGCGGGGTCTTTTTCCGGATCTGCGGTATAAATTCCGTCCACTCTGGTGCCCTTGAGCATAACATCCGCCTCAACTTCAATGCCTCGCAATGCACTGCCGGTATCGGTGGTGAAGAACGGATTGCCTGTTCCGCCGGCGATAATAGCCACGGATCCGCACTTGAGCGCCTCGATAGCTTTCCATTTGCTGTAATGCTCTCCGATGGGAAACATATTGATTGCCGTGAACACTTTTGCCGGTTGACCTTCCGCTTCAAGCGCCGAACTTAGCGCAAGAGAGTTGATAACTGTGGCGAGCATACCCATCTGGTCACCCTTCACCCGGTCAAATCCTTTGGCGGCTCCGCTGAGTCCGCGGAAAATGTTTCCGCCGCCAATTACAATCGCCACCTGCACACCGCTCTGTGCAATCTCCTTTATCTGACTTGCATACTGAGCAAGGCGCTCTGTGTCAATGCCTGTGCCTTTCGCTCCGGCGAGTGATTCTCCGCTGAGTTTCAGCAACACTCTGTTGTATTTGCTTCTCATATCTGATAGTTTTTCACAAAAATAGGATTTTAACGTGAATGTGACAAATCGAATGCTAAAAACATCACCGGTATTAAAATGAGGCTCTGACAATCAACTTATTCATGTGCCGGATGTTTTATAAATATATAAGGTGATTGAAGCGGCAGGCGGTTTGTTGTCCGGTTTAATATTTTTTTATTAAATATTTAACTTTGACACGGATAATTGGCTACCTTTGCAGCTTGAATTGCCAACTGAGTAATATTATCTAACGCAAAAATGCGAATCAGATGGAAACAAAAGAATTAGACCGTATCAGCTATGCTCTCGGACTGAGCATGGGCAACAATTTCCGCAGCAGCGGAATCGAAAAGATTGATGTGAAGGATTTTGCCGACGGTGTCGCAGCCGTTTTCTCTGGCGAGACACCGCGTATGACGTACGATGAGGCAAAAGAGGAAATCCGTAAATTCTTCACTGAAATGGAAGAGAAGCAGCGTGCCGCAGCCGCGGAGATGGCTAAGGTGAACAAAGCTGCAGGTGAGGCTTTCCTTGCCGACAACGGCAAGCGCCCCGAGGTGAAGACCACTCCTTCCGGACTTCAGTATGAGGTGATTGAGGAGGGTACCGGTGCGATGCCTACCAGAGATGACCGTGTGATGGTTCACTATACCGGCAAACTTATTGACGGCACAGTATTTGACAGCTCTGTGGAACGTGGCGAGCCTGCTACATTCGGCGTAACTCAGGTTATTCCCGGATGGGTAGAGGCACTTCAGCTCATGAAAGAGGGAGCCAAATATCGTCTCTTTATTCCGAGTGCGCTCGCTTACGGTCCTGCCGGAGCCGGTGCAGCAATCGGACCTGATTCAACTCTGATCTTCGATGTAGAGTTGATTAAGGTTTTAGGTAAATAAATGAGTAGAATCGCGGCAACGATAATCGCATTATGGGTGTGGGCACTCGGTGTTCACGCCCAAATTGCGCCTGAGCGGGTAGATTCTGTCAATGAGGCTGTTGCATCAAGTCTGTATCCTGCAATCGCGTCTCAGTTCAGTTCTCTTCCCGCAGATGTCGCTGCAAAAGGATTTATTGCGGGAGCCACAGACTCCACAGCTGTAGCCTATGCAAAAGCAGCCATAATAGGCAATAGTATTATGGAGTGGGTCGCTAAGGAATTCGGGCGCACCGCTATCAGCGTGAGTCCTGAGAGGGTAATCGGCATCCTTGCCGGTTATATTGAAGGACGTACTCCAGCTTTTACTGAAAATGAGGCGAACAAATATATCTCGGACAAGTATGTTGAAGCGCTCAAAAGCGATGTCCCTGATCGCGCTGATGAGGCGGTAGAGCGGGAGTTCTTAGCTCGCGCGGCAAAAATCAAAGGAGCGGTAGTGCTTGACGACTCGGTTGTAGTGATAGTGGAAAAAGCCGGCAGAAAGCCGTTTCCGCAGTCAGGATCTACTGTTTCGGTGATATATGAGGCATCGTTGAGCAATGGCGCGGTTTTTGACTCAACGGAATCAAAGCAGATTGACCTCCGTTTTGACTCGCTTGCTCCCGGGCTTCGTTCGGGTCTCGCGACCATAGGCAAAGGCGGTTCGGCTGAAGTATATATCCCTGCTTCTGTCGGATATGGCAGTGAAGGCTTTCCGGGTGTTATTCCGGGCGGTGCCGCGCTACTCTACAAAATCACATTAGTGGATGTTTCCACTGAGTAATGACAAACTGAAACACTAATATTTTATTAATATCAATATTCAAAAAATCGTATGAAAAAGACATTATTTGCAATCGCAATGTCTGCAGTCGCACTCGTTTCCATGAGTTGCGCTAAAAGCAGCGACTCAAAAGCATCTGCTGAAGATCAGGCTTTCAATGACTCGCTCGCAATGGTTCTCGGTCGCGGTCAGGGCGCAATGCTCAACCAGAATATGGATCAGCTTCCCGCCGACGAGCGCGCAAAATTTGAGAAAAAATCTTTCCTTCGCGGATTTAAGGAAGTGATTATGGCTGACACATCAGATGTGGCATATCAGTATGGCGTTCAGATCGGTCTCGGTTTTGCCCGTCAGATCAAAGCTCTCTATGCTGAAGGTGTTGACATCAATCGTGCAGAACTCATCCGCTATTTCTCTCAGGCATTCCTTCAGGATTCTGTAAACAGCACTCAGCTCGGAATGGATATGAATGAAATGCAGCGTCTCATGGGTCGCGTCCAGGAGAAATCTCAGGCTCGTCAGATGGAGGCTGCTCAGGCACAGCAGGCTGCACGTGAGGCAGAAGCAACCGAAAACGAAGCTAAAGGCGCAGAATTTGTAGCAGCTCAGGTTAAAGCTGATCCTTCTATCAAAACCACAGAAAGCGGTCTTGCATACAAGGTTAACCAGGCTGGTACAGGTGCAACTCCCACTGAGACATCTAAGGTGACTGTTCACTATACCGGCAAGCTCATTGACGGCACAGTATTTGACAGCTCAGTTGAGCGTGGTGAACCCGCTACTTTCGGTGTGACTGAAGTGGTTCCCGGTTTCGGAGAAGGTCTCAAACTGATGAATAAGGGTGCTAAATACACACTTTACATCCCCGCTAACCTCGCTTACGGCAACAATGCAGCGGGCAGCATTCCTCCCGGTTCAACCCTCATCTTTGATGTAGAGGTACTCGACATCACCGAGTAATAACGAAACAGTTATAAAATAAAGGCGCCGACGGATTCAGTTCCGCCGGCGCTTTTTTTCAACATTCAATACATCAATACTAATCTTTTACGGGTAGTGGAGTGACACCGGCATCGGTGAGGAGCTTAGGAGTCGCTTCTGTCACTTCATTCATTACAGTCAGGAAATCTATCTCAAAACATTCTGTTGAATATGCACCATCATCACAATTATGTCCAACCCAGAATACAATGTCTCCATCATCATCCAAGTATGAACTGACCGATGCAGCATTACTGTTGTATTTATTAATTTGCTCAATGACAGCAATCTTTTCCCCAGGCTTGATACTCTTTTTCAAGTCCAGATTACCCTCAATTCTATAACGTTCGCTTTCCTGATCAGCTATAATCCTCATATATTCGCCGTCCTGAAATACTACATAAAATACCGAGTCGGACTCATTGATCTTTTTTGCATTGTATCTTAGCTAGTGCTTGTCTAAATAGTTAATTACCATTTGCTTGATGGAATCCTTTGTTTCGGCTTCATGAGTGTCTTTTTCAATGAAAACCTGTCGGCAGAGCACACCGATAAGAACCAGTACTACAATGCATACTCCGATTGATACGTAAACCATGATTTTTGAAATGTTTGTGTCCATATTTATTTTGTTTTTATGCCTTAATTAATCCTTGAAATCGTCAATTTCTTTCTGCTCGCCTGAATTTTCCTTTTTATTTGCTTTGTAAATAAGGAAAATACCTAATGCTAACATGAAAATTCCGGCAACAATGCCTTTGTCACTTCCACCCGACCCAACGAGTCTGAAAATTCCGATTATCAGTGAAACATATCCGATTTTTTTCATAAATTGATTTGAATTAAATGATTTTGGGCAAAGATAGGCACATAAAGGGATGCCTTGCAGTTTTTGCAAGGTTGCAGAAATTTGGTTTACCTTAAATCAGTTAGTTCCCGATAGAGATTTCAGTGAGGTTGTGAGCTCAATCATTGTGGCGGGAATATTGATTGAGTATGCTTCGCCCGGAGTGCCGTTAATCAAGTATCGCTCAGCCAATTCAGGTGATAGAAATGCGCGCTTGACAGCATAGCGGGTCATTGAGAGCTTTTGCTGCAGTGATTCACTACCGGCAACGGCAATGTCATCTATGTGGCTGTCAGCGAGTTTAAAATCTGCACCAGGTTTTATTAGAGCATATATTTTTCTCAGCTGTTTGTGATAGTCAGCTATATCCTTGAGGCGTATTCCTTCAGGATGACACAGAAATAGGAGATAGACGGTTTTGGCAAGGGGTGACATTCTCAACTCGGTGTTATTAAGTTCCGGTAGAATTATTCTATAGTCCCTGGTCACTTTTATTTTTGATAAGCCGCCACGTTCAACCGCCAATTTCCCGGCAACGGTTTTCCTTATAATATCGAGTGGTGGCATGGTTTTGAAGCGCGAGGCATAATCAAGCACAAGATCTGATATAGCCTTAAGGCATTCTTTCTTCTCCCGGTCGAGATTGTTCTCATAGTCTTCCTCCGGATCTGTCTGATATGTCTCAAAAGAGATTGTGGAATATGAGCCGGAAGATGGTTCTGAATGAGAGATTTGTGTTATCAGCGGCAGTTCTCCGGATGCTGTAATTGCTTCTGCCAGAAAGTTGAGCGAATCATCAATAATGTCTTTGAGATCCTTGAAGGAACGTTTTTCGAGGAAACCTGTAATATATGTCTCTTTGTATGGGTTTATCAAAGAGACTATTCTCAAGCCGATAGAATGATAAAGCTCTTCTATCTCAGTATATGCGATTCTTACCTCAAAGTTGTATTTGTTGTGCGAAAGATAACCGAGGTTTTGGGCGAGTTTCGAGCCGTCATAACCCCGTGGCATAAAGTAAACTATCTCTCCAACCTCAATTTGGCGTAGGTCATGGATAGAGTTCACATTGCGGGAAATGTCAGCAGTAATGAATCCAAACAAAATTTATTGTGTTGACAGTTAGCTGAATGCAATGCAGGTTGGGCGGGATGAGGGTATGGTGCCGCAGAGTTCAAAAAGTCCGGTGGCGAAGTCGCGGCGGTAAATCTCGATTGTGTCAGTGTCGCGGCATGCAACCAGGAGGAATTTGCCGTTAGGGGTTATCGCAAAGTTACGCGGGTGAGCTCCGGTGGGCTGAAATCCTATTCGTGCAAGAGTTCCATCGCTTGGATTGACTTTGAGAATCACAACTCCGTCACCTTTAAGGCGGTTTGATGCGTAAAGAAATTTGTTGTCAGGGGAGAGGTGAATGTCGGCGCTACCTTCAGCGTTTAGCGAATCCGCCGCTATCGTTTGCTTTAGAGTTAGTTTGTCATCAGATATATCAAATACATTTATCTCGCCGGAAATTTCGGTGAGCATATAGGCGTGTTTACCGGTTGAATCAAATGTAGTGTGACGTGGACCGCTTCCCGGTTTCATTTTGATTTCGGTAATTTCCTCGCCGGTGTATGGAGCTGGGATGACATATATTTTATCTGTGCCCAGGTCATTGGCAAGCATTGTGCCGGTACCGGG
Organism: uncultured Porphyromonadaceae bacterium; assembly: GCA_947177595.1. Classification (GTDB taxonomy): domain Bacteria; phylum Bacteroidota; class Bacteroidia; order Bacteroidales; family Muribaculaceae; genus Paramuribaculum. Next base: position 26,040 of record CAMWUZ010000003.1, read on the forward strand.
AATAAAGCTTATCTGATGAAGATGCGGCTGAGACTGACGCAGCGAATCAACGCTGCTGCCATAGAATTGCATAATCTTAACTGTGTCAGCAAAGAGTCCCGTACTGTCCAGAGTATAACCGCTTATGCTTCCGCCCATATAATTGGCGGTAAAAACACGGCTTCCGTCCGGCGACAGGATTATGTGGCATGGAGCCGCTCCTCCTGTAGTGTCGCTCGCGCAGAGTTTCAGGTCTGAGCCGTTTGCTTCGAAAGTGAGCATATTCATGGTGCTGCTGTTACCGCTGTCCTCTCCTACTGAATACAGGCGATGATTTTCGGCATCCACGCATATGAATGATGGATTGCTGACTCCGCTGGCTTCGCTTACCAGAGTCCATTCACCATTCTGCTGATTAAAAGAGTAGCATTTTATGCCGGCGGAATCGGCAGGCGCATAGCTACCGGTAAACATAAGCAGAGTGTCGTCACTTTGTTTCTTACTACCGGCGCATCCGGCAGTAAGTGCGGCTATTATGGCGGTAATTAATAAGCCGTGTTTTATCATTTGTTATTTAATTGAGTGGTTATTAGAATGGTATATTGGAATTGGTGGCTCCCCAACCCGCGCGGTCAAGGTTGCGGTAGTGCACAGCTTCTCTCATGTGAGCCGGTTGCACCTCCTCGCTACCGTCAAGGTCTGCGATGGTGCGTGCCACTTTAAGAATGCGGTCGTATGCACGGGCACTCATGTCAAGTCGCACCATTGCTTCGCGAAGTTGCTCCTTAGCCTCATTTCCGAGTACAACATGACGATTGAGAAGCCGGGTTGTCATCTGAGCGTTGCAATGCACATTCGGCTCATCCTTGAATCTATCTTCCTGAATCTTACGCGCTCTCACTACGCGTTCACGTATGGACGCACTGCTCTCACCAGGAGCACCAGAGGAAATTTCTTCAAACGGTACCGGTAGAATCTCCACCTGCAAATCAATACGGTCAAGCAGAGGACCCGAAATACGGTTGAGATATTTCTGAACAGCTCCGGGGGCGCAGGTACACTCCTTTGTGGGATGGTTGTAGTATCCGCAGGGACATGGGTTCATACTCGCTACAAGCATGAAACCTGCGGGATAGTCTATTGAATATTTCGCTCTGGATATGTTTATGTGTCTGTCTTCCAAAGGCTGGCGCATCACTTCAAGAACGCCTCTGGAAAATTCCGGAAACTCATCGAGAAACAGTATGCCGTTGTGGGCGAGTGAAATTTCACCGGGCATAGGATTGCTCCCGCCTCCGACAAGTGCCACCGGCGAGATAGTGTGATGCGGTGAGCGGAATGGTCGGCGGGTGAGCAGCTTGGAGCCACCTTTCAGTTTTCCCGCTACCGAGTGTATTTTTGTGGTTTCTAATGCTTCGGCGAGCGAAAGAGGTGGGAGAATACCGGGTAATCTCTTAGCCATCATACTCTTTCCGGAGCCCGGAGGACCAACGAGGAGAATGTTATGACCTCCGGCGCACGCTACTTCAAAAGCTCTCTTTACACTCTCCTGACCTTTGACTTCTGAAAAATCAAATTCAATATTCTGCGCATCAGCGGCAAACTCGGCACGGGTATTGACCACAGTCGGATCTATGTCACTTTTTCCCGCAAGAAAATCAAGCACCTGACGCAGATTGTCCACGCCATATACGTCAAGATTATTTACAACCGCAGCTTCGGTAGCATTGGCTTTTGGCACA
>CAMWUZ010000004.1 GCA_947177595.1 uncultured Porphyromonadaceae bacterium
GTTTATGTCGATATGCCCGAGGTTGGCGATGAAGTAGAGGCTGGTGAGGATTTCGGCGCTGTCGAGAGCGTAAAGGCTGCCAGCGACCTCATTTCACCCGTTACAGGAGAAGTGATTGAAATCAATGAAAGCCTTGAGGACAATCCGCGCCTGGTAAATGAGGACTGTATGGCAAACTGGATTATCAAAGTGAAAATCTCTGATCCCGCCGAGCTTGAGGATCTTATGGATGAGGCCGCATACAAGGCTTTCTGCGACAGCGAAGGCGCTCACTGATAAAATCACCGAAATGAGCCATCGTTATTTTCCTCACACTCAAGCCGACATCGATGCGATGCTTGAGCGATGCGGCGTATCTTCCACAGAGCAGCTCTATGATGATGTGCCGCAAGAACTACGACTGAAGAAAAAATATGACCTGCCAAAGGCATTGACCGAGAAAGAGGTTCGCGATTACTTCAATAAACTGGGTGCCAAGAACACTCAGCTCACTTGCTTTGCAGGAGGAGGTTTCTATCACCGTTACACTCCATCGGTGATTCCGGCTATTCTCTCCCGCTCTGAATTTCTCACATCATACACCCCATATCAGCCTGAAATATCACAGGGTACGCTCCAGTATATCTTTGAATATCAAAGCATGATGACAGAGCTTACCGGGCTGGATGTCAGCAATGCATCCATGTATGACGGCGCTACCGCAACCGCCGAAGCTATGATGATGAGTATCGCCGCAACCCGTAAGCGCGACACCGTTCTCGTTTCCTCGACACTTAATCCAAAAGTGATGGAGGTGGTGAAAACCTATGCCCGCTATCACAATGTAAATATTCTTGCAATAGAAGCTGCCGGCGGCGTGACTTCGCTTGAGGATATGAAAGGGAAACTGGAGGGAGGCAAAGTTGCCGGAGTGATTCTGCCTCAGCCAAACTATTTAGGAATAATAGAAGATTTCAACGGATTTTCAGATGCTATTCATGAGGCGGGAGCGCTGATGATAATGAATTGTGTGGCATCGGATCTTGCTGTTCTGAAAACTCCTGCCGAATGGGGTGCGGATATAGCCGCAGGTGATGCGCAGAGCCTCGGTATGCCCCTCTCTTTCGGCGGACCGTATCTCGGATTCCTCTGCTGCACCAAAGCACTTATCCGCAAAATGCCCGGAAGAATCGTGGGAGCGACTGAAGATGTTAACGGCAACCGTACATTCGTGCTCACGCTTCAGGCACGCGAACAGCATATCCGCCGCGACAAAGCTACAAGCAATATTTGCTCAAACCAGGGTCTTATGGCACTCCATACAGCCGTATATCTGAGTCTTCTCGGCACCGGGGGGCTGCGCGAAGTCTGCGAGATTTCTGCCAATGGAGCGCATTATCTCGCCGAAAAGCTTGAAGCTACCGGTAAAATGACTCTTATATATCCCGACAAGCCATATCTCAACGAGTTTGCGATGAAATGTGACTTCAAGGTTGATGATCTGCTTAGAGTGTGCATCGAGAATGAAATTCTCGCAGGCATAAAGCTGAGTGACAACGAAATTCTCATTGCAGTCACGGAAATGCAGACCCGCGAGGAGATAGACCGCCTGATTGAGATTGTTTCAAACACTAAATTCCCACAGTTATGAACAAGGAATATTACGGTAAACTGATTTTCGAGCTTTCACGCCCGGGCAGAAAAGGCGCAGACATTCCTTCAAATGGCTGCGGGAGTTCATTATCATCAATCCCGGCATCTCTTCTGAGAGAAAAATCACCATCACTCCCCGAGGTTGATGAACCAACCGCAGTGCGCCACTATACCAACATGAGCAACAATAATTTCGGCGTGGATACCGGTTTTTATCCTCTCGGCTCATGCACAATGAAGTATAATCCAAAGATCAACGAGGAGATGGCGGCTCACTCCGCTATGACAGCGCTTCATCCTGCTGCACCGGCATCTGCCGTGCAGGGTGCGCTTGAAGCCTACTGGAATCTCCAGTGCGCACTCTCTGAAATCGGAGGTATGGCTGCATTCACCCTGAATCCTTTTGCAGGAGCTCACGGTGAGCTGACCGGTCTGATGGTAATACGTGCATATCACGACAGCCGGGGTGACGAAAAACGCACGAAAGTGATTGTTCCGGACTCGGCTCATGGAACCAATCCCGCAAGTGCGGCAGTTGCAGGTCTTAAGGTCGTTGAGGTAAAGAGCCTCGCCGATGGCACGGTTGATGTTGATGCTCTTGCAGGATTGCTTGATGATACCGTGGCAGCCGTGATGATGACCAATCCCAATACCGCGGGACTTTTTGAAAGCAATGTGGCGAAGATTGCTGATATGGTTCATGCCGCGGGCGGACTTATGTACTACGACGGAGCCAACCTCAACCCCATGCTCGGTATTGCACGTCCCGGTGACATGGGATTTGATGTGATGCATATCAACCTCCACAAAACTTTCTCCACTCCCCACGGTGGAGGAGGACCGGGGTCAGGTCCGGTAGGCGTGAGAACGGGGCTCGAAAAGTTTCTGCCTAATCCAAAAGTAGTCAAACTTGCCGACGGCACTTTTGACATTATTACTGACCCGGACGCTCTCGGAAGCGTGTCGGCAACCCTCGGAAACTTCGGTGTGCAACTCAGAGCGCTGGCATACATTCTATCGCTCGGCAGCGAAGGGCTTATGGAAGCCGGAAAACTCGCCACCCTAAACGCCAATTATATCAAGGAGTCGCTGCGCGACCTATACAAACTCCCTATCGATCGTGTTTGCAAGCACGAGTTCGTGTTTGACGGACTTGCAGACAAATCTACCGGCGTGACCACCCTCAATATCGCCAAACGTCTGCTTGATTACGGTTTCCATGCCCCCACCATCTATTTTCCGCTGCTTTTCCATGAGTCACTTATGGTTGAGCCGACCGAAACCGAAAGCAAGGAGACTCTTGACCGCTTCATTGACGCCATGAGAAAAATAGCCATAGAAGCCGCCGAGACTCCGGATTTGATAAAGGACGCACCCCATAATACCCCGGTAAGACGACCCGATGATACAGCAGCGGCACTTAACCCTGTCGTGAAGTGGAAAGATCTCAATTGCGAAAAGGCATGATTGATGCGGATGTTATAGTAATCGGTTCCGGACCCGGGGGGTACACGCTCGCGGCTAAAGCGCACGCACTCGGCAAGAGGACAATCATAATTGAGCGCGACAACCTCGGAGGCACATGCCTGAACCGCGGATGTATTCCTACCAAAGCGTTGTGCAAAAGTGCGGAAGTTGCCACCACTGTTAAAGAGGCTGCGGAGTTCGGTGTGAATGTGGATGGCGTCTCGTTCAACTATCCTCTGGCAGTAAACCGTAAGAACGAGGTCGTGGCATCTCTGCGCGAAGGTGTTGCAACAGTTCTTTCCGGCGTTGAGATCGTGAGAGGCGATGCCGTATTCACCGATGCTCACACTGTTTCAGTAAATGGCGAATCATATACCGCATCTAAAATCATCCTCGCCACAGGCTCCCGACCGGCTTCGCTACCGATAGCGGGGGCGGAATATGCTGTAAACAGTGATTTCGTTCTTGAAATGACCTCGCTCCCGGAATCCATGATTATTATCGGCGGAGGAGTGATAGGCATGGAATTCGCCTCGATATTCAATTCCTTTGGAGTGAGAGTCACTGTACTTGAGTATTGCCCTGAAATTTTGCCGCCGTTTGATGAAGAGATAGCGAAGCGTCTGCGGATGAGCCTTAAACGCAAGGGTATAGAAATCGTAACCTCGGCACAGGTCACTTCGATTTCTTCAAGTTTAGAGGTGGAATGCAGCGTGAAAGGCAAAATCAAGAACTTTTCGGCGGAAATGGTGCTGATGGCTGTAGGTCGTACACCTGTTCTTCCGACTGGATTGAAAGAAGCCGGTATAGAGCTGACTCCTCGTGGAGCGGTTAAGGTAAATGACCGTATGGAAACCAATCTCCCGGGCGTTTATGCTATCGGTGACGTTAACGGACTCTGTATGCTCGCTCATGCTGCGGAAGCGCAAGGCAAAGTAGCGCTGGGACTGCATCAGCGGCTGGATATTGTGCCGAGCGCAGTGTTCACTATGCCTGAATGCGCTATGGTAGGTATGACCGAAAAGCAGTGCGCCGAGCAAAGAATCGAATGTAAAATCGGTAAAGCCACTTTCCGCTCCAACGGCAAAGCACTGGCTATGGGAGAGCCTGACGGATTGGTGAAAGTCATCTTATCAACAGATGACAAACTTCTTGGCTGCCATATCTGCGGTGCACATGCCGCTGATCTGGTGCAGGAAGCGGCGACCTTGATAAACTCAGATATGCCTGCTACCGCTCTCAGCGATGCGATCCACAGTCATCCGACTCTCGGAGAAACAGTGATGACAGCCGTTGAAGCCGCTATTTCAATTTCAAAATGACTCAGACGACAGACAACCCTCTGGTAAGCGTGATAATGATCACGTATAATCAGGAAAAATATGTAGAACAGGCTGTGCACAGCGTACTCTCGCAGCGCACCGCCTTTGATTTTGAAATCATTATTGCAGACGATGCCTCAACCGACAATACTGTTGAGATATGCCGCCGGCTTTCCGAGGAATATCCCGGTAGAATAAATCTCATCGCGAGAAGCAAGAATCTCGGTACCTCAGGCAATTATTTTGATGCATGGAGCAGATGCAAAGGCAGATATATAGCAATCTGCGAGGGAGACGACTGGTGGCTATCGAAAGACAAACTCTCACTTCAGGTACAGTACATGGAAGAGCATCCCGACTGCACCGTTTGCTTCCACCGCGTGGCGAACTATTATCCGGAAAAACATAACTGGTCGCTGTGCGGCATACCGAAACAATCTGATTTCGGGCTGGATGAGCTTGCACAGGGTAATATCATTACCAATCTCTCGGTAATGTACCGCGCACTACCTCATTCAGCCATTCCGGACTGGGTGAAACTCACTCCTCTCTTTGACTATGCTATGCACATGCTCCATGCGGCGGAAGGATATATCCACTTTATTCCGAAAGTCATGGGGGCATATCGCAAACATAGTGTAGGAATCTGGAGCGGCGATGCTCTGAGGGCACGGAGACTCGCCACAGAGATACGCCGCCTTCTGGTCGCGCACTTCCACACCTCTCATCCCCAAGCAGCTGCGATATTGTTAGTCAAATACTACGAAAACGCTATAGCTCTCTGTGCGGCGATGCAAAAACTCGGAGATGATGACGGACTTAAAAAGACTGTGGATCAGATAACAGAAACAACCGCTCTGTATGGTGTCGCAGTGCCGGAAGATGAGATTAACCGCGCTATAAAAGCATACTCCCCGGCAAAAGAAAGCACCCGACAACGCATCAGGCGCTACATCTTCCGAACGTTGACCCGCATCCTCCCAATCTCTCTCGCCTCCCGTCTGTAATCATCCCCTAAACTACCCGAATCCATACTGTAATAAAAAAGTCTGCGTTTTTCGTGTTAAAAATTTGGGATGAAGCGATTTTTGGCTTTGGAATTGAATTTTTTGAAGTAACTTTGCAGTCCGCGGGAAAATACCTGCCTAATTACTACTGATTGCATTATTTATGAATACATTATATAGATTTTTTGCGGTAGCCCTGCTTTCTGTTTCCGCTACCGGATTGTTTGCTCAGTCTGCCGGAGATAATTTTGTGAGAGAAGCCGATTCCAAACTCCAGGCTAAAGAATATACCACCGCACGATATATGTATGGCAAGGCGTACAAGGCTTATGCCGCGGAATCCAAGATAGACAAGGCAGTTCAGGCGGTTGTGAATATGTCGGCTCTTTATCACCGCGAGGGTTTCTTCAAAGAGGCGTTCGAGCATCTGAACAGCGCTGAATTTCAGCTCAAAGCATACGAGGAGGCTAATAATGTCCAGCTTCCGGCATCCCACTTCCTTCTCGCAAGAGAGCGCGAAAGAATGTATGTTAAAATGCGCCGCATGGAAGCCGCAAAAGAACAGATGGACAGAATGCGCGCCCATGTAGAAGCCGCCAATGACAGTGCGCTTAATGTCGATTTCCTCACCGAATGCGTAAAGGTGTATCATTCCCTCGGTCAGAATGACAAAGGCGAGGAAGCTGCAAACAAACTTATCGGCTTGTATCTGTCAGCAAACGACTTTGACACCGCAAAAGAATGCTACCGCAACCTTATCGATATGTCTGTGAAAACAGGAAATGTGCATCTCACACAAAAAGCATACGACAAATATGTTGCATGGGCAGACTCTGTTGCAGATGTGAAAGCGGTACAAGAACACGCCACTCTGCAGAAAGAGCTTGATGAGGCAAATGCCACCATTGAGGATCGCGACAGTTCCATCACCGCAAAAAATGCAATCATCATCGGACTTCTCATTCTTGCCGGAGGTGTTGCCGCCGCTCTGGTGTTTGTGAGCATCGCACTTCTCAGATATATGGCACGGTGCCGCCGTCAGAAAAAAGCGATTGCAACCGCTCAGGAGCACAATCAGCTAAAAAATATGTTCCTCGCAAATATCTCGGCTCAAATGGAACCGACCCTGAATACTCTTCCCGCCAATCTTCCTGCCGCCAAGGCGCTGAAGGAATTTGCCGGACATATCCAGGAGCTTTCCGAGCTGGAGGCTACTCAGACCGAGCTTTATCCCACCGAACCGATAAATGTTTATGACTTCTGCGAGTCTGTTGCAGATGAAATCCGTCCCAAGACCGCGAGCAATGTCACCGTATCAGTTACCGCTCCCAAGATGAGCGCACCGATAAACGAGGAGGCTCTCCGCAAGGTGTTGAGTCACCTTCTAAGCAATGCAGCCGAATATACTCCCGCGGGGGGCAAAATATCTCTTGAGTTCAAGAAACGCGGACCGCACAACATTCAGTTCATTATTACCGACAATGGCTGCGGTATCAGTGAAGAGGCTCGCGAATCGCTCTTCAAACCGTTCTCTATCGTAAGAGATCTTACTGAGGGTGACGGTCTGGGCTTACCTATCTGCTCCCTGACCGTAGCAAAGATGAACGGTAATCTCAGAATTGATGAGACATTCACAAGCGGTACCAGATTTATCGTGGAGCTCCATCCCTGATAAATGAAAATAAGATCACTTTAAAAGAGAGACTGATATCAAAAATAAAGCCGGGTGGGTAGTCCATCCGGCTTTATTGCTTCAGTTAAAACGTATAATGTTTAAAGGCATTTCTTATATAGTGTAACAATGTCGTCAAGGGTCACTTCACGAGGATTGCCGGGAGTGCATACATCGGCAAGTGCCTGTTCTGCCAACGCGGGAATATCCTTTTCAGTAATACCCAATTCGTTTAAGGTCTGTGGTATTCCAACTTCGAGGGAAAGCTTACGCACCGCCTCAACCGCTGCCTGAGAAGCCTCCTGCTTGCTCATTCCGGCAATATCCACACCCATAGCCTGAGCTATCGCGGGATATTTGTCCAGGCAAGCCGGCATATTAAATTCCATTATTGTGGGCAGGAGAAGAGCGTTTGCCACTCCGTGGGGCACATCAAACAGTGAGCCCATCGGGTGCGCCATACCATGAACCAAACCGAGACCGACATTTGAGAATGCCATGCCTGCAATGTACTGAGCGAGCGCCATACCGTTGCGTCCTTCAGGATTTGTGGGTTCACTCACAGCAACGGGAAGATATTTGCTAATCATGCGGATAGCCTCGATTTCAAACATATCCGACATTTCCCATGCACCGCGTGTGATATAGCCTTCAATAGCATGTGTAAGCGCATCCATTCCGGTGGCAGCGGTCAGCCCTTTCGGGAGCGAGTACATTAGCTCGGCATCTATTACAGCAACCGCAGGAATATCGTTGGGGTCAACGCAAACCATTTTCTTGTGTTTCTCCTCGTCAATAATCACATAGTTTATAGTGGTTTCCGCCGCAGTACCTGCCGTTGTAGGCAGAGCAACAATAGGCACACTCTTGTTCTTTGTGGGCGCACATCCTTCGAGCGACACTATATCGGAAAACTCAGGATTGTTTATTACTATTCCAATACCCTTAGCCGTATCCATAGACGAACCGCCTCCTATAGCGATTATGAAGTCAGCGCCGGAAGCCTTGAATGCCTCTATGCCGTCCTTAACATTCCTTACCGTTGGGTTAGGCTTTACCTCACTGAACACATCGTAAGGTATTCCGGCTTCGTCCAGCACATCAGTCACCATTTTAGCGACACCGAACTTCACCAAACCTTTATCGGTAACAACCAATGCCTTTTTCTTTCCAAGGCGTTCAACTATTGCCGGGAGTTCTTTTCTCGCTCCGGGTCCAAAATAAGATACTTCATTAAGTATAAATCTGTTTACCATGATATTATGAAATAAGTTTATACATAAGTCTCGACAATCAGTCCGTGAAATAGATTTTGCTATTTACGAGGTCATTGAATAGCTCCGCATACCTCCCGGCAACGGCATTAGCAAACGCCTTACCCTTTTCAGCCGTGCCGAGAGCAGGATTACCGATACCTGTATCCGTACTGACCTTGTTCCAGTTCCGAGGTATCCAGGCGACTCCATCTGCAAGCGTTTTCGCTGAAAATCCGGTATAATTCCCCTCTCCTGCCTCACTTAGATTTACGAGTTCGGGATGATAGTGCATCATCACAGATGTTTCAAGCTCATCGGCATGGTCTCCCGGATTTTCAAAAAACTGTTTCGCCGGAAGAACCTTGAACCATTCACTTGCCGCAATAAGCATATCGGGATAATCAACCGCCAGGTCGCGTATCATGCCTTTGAAGCTGTTTCCACCGTGTCCGTTTATAATCACTAACTTATTCATACCCTGATTTATCAGGGATGAAACAATATCAGTGAGTACCGCCATCTGCGTAGCGTGTCTGTAGTGGACACAGAATTTGAGGTCACGCTGACCGGGATTCTGTGCTCCGAGAGGCATCGGGGGCATCACCATCACATTAAATCCATATCTATCACGGGCTATGCGTGCGGCATCCACAGCAACATCATGGCTCAGGATAGCATCGGTGAGATAAGGCAGGTGAAGATTATGCGGTTCGGTAGCACCCCACGGCAGCACTGCGAGAGCATACCGCTCATCGCGTGTACTGCCATAGTTTGCGACCGAAAGATCTAATTTCCTATCCATTAAAGTTTGACCTTAGATACTTTTGAGGTACGGATTCTCGGTTTCAACTCTCCACCTATCAGCCAGATTTCTCCTTCCGGAGTGAGTGCGGCAGCGGCACCTGCGCGTGCCATCTCACTATCAACAGCACCGATGTTCCATTTCTCTGCTTTGGGATCGAAAACAAGAGCGAGATCATTGAAACGATACCACTCAATCGGATGAGATAGATAATCGGGAGCCTGATTTCTGAGAGCTTCAAGGAATACATCCTTATTCACACCTCCGGTAACAACGATTCTACCGTCGGGAAGAGTGACTGCGATACCGCCGCCTGTGCTCACCTGCTCGCCTTTGGCATTAACCGGAGCGGGAAGAGCAGACCATTTACCGGATGCGGGGTCAAACATTAGTCCGTCTGTATTCAGTGATGCCTCGCGGTTCTCACCTTTTCCGGCGAAACCGCCCCACATATAAAGTTTAGATTTACCTTTTACGTCTTTTGACGCAGCGAGAACAGGCTGCACTCTCGGATTGCCGGGAAACGACTTGAGCTGTTTCCAACCTTCGGAAAGTTTGTTCATATCAAGAACATAAAGCGCATTGGATGGTACTCCGGCAATATTTCCGCCGGCAACATATACCTTGCCGTCAAGATAAGCCGCAGATGTGTTGTCAACAGTAACAGGCAGAGAGGGAAGCTCGGTGACTACAGCACTACCGTTGTCATCAAGAGAAATGAGCATCACTGACGAGAGAGCTTTTTCAGCAGTAGTGCCGCCGATTGCCACCACTCCCTGCGGGGTTGTAACAGCAGCGCCGTATGCGATAGCCTCCGGCAGCATACCGATTTTCTTGCTCACAATAGAGCCGTCATCCTGCGGAATGAGTTCATATATAACCTGATAGAATTTCTTCACGCTACCGGGAGCCATGGGATTGACGGGAAAGTTACAGCCTCCGGCTTTGATAACCTTACCGGCGACAGTTCCCGCAAACGCCGCGCTGACCCCTGAAGCGATTCCGTCTTCGCTGTCAGGAGTCTCGGTAATCTCGATTTTGAAAGTAGATGCAGGAAGATCCTCATCATTAACAACATTGGCTCTTGTGAAAGGCTGCCATGCATAGCGCACATAGCGCGGGTTTGTAATCTCCATATTTGTAAGTGTTATTTGATTATCAGCAGTAAATTCAGCTTTGGCGGGGTAATATATTCCGTCAACCTCAGCGACTTCAAAGGTTCGTGGAGCAGCTCCGTCAGAGGTCTTCAAACCACGGGCAAATTCCATATCCAGAACTACTTTTCCCGGAGCGACAAGAGTAGCCTTTACAGGCAGCGGTCCCGAAGGAGTTATACCGGTGCTGTAAACTCTATTTAGTGCCTGACGTGCAAGACGAGTACCGATAGGACGCTTATTTCTCGGATGCACATCAAGCGAATCGCCATGATCTGATGCCACAGCCATCGCAGTGCCGGGGACAGTAAGTGCAAGCCGACGCTGACTGTCGCGGAATTCAGGCCACGAAGGACGGTCAATGGAACTCAACTGGGTGAAGATAAATGGGAGCGCCGGTTCATTCCATGTTTTACGCCAGCTATCCACAAGCAGACTGAAATATTGCTCGTGCAGCTCGATATTGTGCGCATTGCTCTCACCCTGATACCAGATTACTCCGGCGATAGGGAAAGCACCGAGGGGACGGATACCGGTGGAATAGAGGTAGGAGGGTTCGTAGGGATGGCGACGGTTCTTATCATTACCGGTATTGAGATTAGCCCTACCCTGCACCCAAGGTTGAATATAGTCATTCTTACGCCAGTCAACAAGTGCACCGAAAGAGCCAGCCTCCAGTGTTTCAACGTCAATCCACGCCTCTGTTCCAGAACCGCCGATTGCGTTGCATATGATACCGACAGGGACATTCAGGCTGTCACGTAGCATCTTACCGAAGTACCATGCCACTGCAGAAAATCTTGCAGCATCCTTATATGTTGACCTTTTCCAAGCCGAAGGAAGATAATACACGAGGTTGTCAAGCGAATCAAGGTCAGCTTCGTTCCAGGTAACAGAGTTTGTCTCCACTCTCGGCTTCATGTCAAAGAGTCGCAACAGCGGGTCGTTGATGAGAGCCGAATCCTGACGGTAGGTTATGCAGTTCTTGAGCCTGAACTCCATATTGCTCTGACCGGAGGCGAGCCATACCTCACCCACTGCAATATCGGTGAAAGTGAGGGTCTGCTTACCGTCTGAAACAGTCATGACAAGCCCTATTGTCTCAGACATAGGAGGCAACTCCACAGTCCATTTACCCCTGTTATTGGCAACAGCCTTGACTGTTGTACCGGCAATAGATAGTGTAATAACAGCACCGGCGTCAGCAGTACCGGATATAACGAGCGGTTTATACCTCTGAAGCACCATTCCCGAGCCGTAAACCTCTGGCATTTTAAGTCCGCCATAGTTACCTGTGATAGCCGAGTAAGCGGCATTGGCAAGAATGGTGGCACCCTTAGCGTTGGGGTGCACTCCATCCTCGATATAATTAGTGCGGTCGCGCAGTTGCTCTGCAAAATCAATCAGTTCGGCTCCTGCGATTTGAGTAACTGTTTCAATAGTGCTTCGAATCTTGATTCTCCAGTCACGGGTACCGGTCGCGAATCTCTTATGCTTTGCAGTAATCGGGGTAAGGTTTGCAAGAATAACTCTAACGGAAGGATTGACAGTTTTGAAGCTATCTATGAGTGCAAGATAATCTTTTATAAATTCACTGTTGTAGTCCGGCCAGTTTCTTGGATCGGTGTCATTAACTCCGAGATGCACAACTATTATGTCCGGCTTGAAAGCAAGCGCAGCCTTGAACTCAGGACTCTTTACATAGGGATTATGCCCCTTGAACAGAAGAGTCGCTCCGGGACGACCGAAGCCCTCAACCTCATAAGCGTCTCCAAGACGAGCCTGCAGTTGCTTTGGATAAGCGTTCTGCTCTCTGTTTTCTACCCCGGAGCCGTATGTGATGCTGTTTCCCACACAGGCAACTTTAATTGGGTTTGCGGCTGATAGCGCAAAAGCCGCCACTCCTGCAAGCAGGAAAGCGGCGGCTGATGTTCTAAGGAATCTCATTATCAATCTTTTTCAAGAATATTATCAATTAACATCTGCCCTTTTATGAGCATTCGCGGTATGTGGAACGGACCTTTAAAGATATTGCCTTTAGCGGGCTGTGCCACTGAGCCGTCTCTATGCAGATATCCGAACCATTCTCCATAAACGGGATCTGGAAGGAACTGGTATGCCCAATCGTTTGCAAGTTGATGCATTTCAAGATATTTGGTATCGCCTGTTGCCTCGTAAGCATACAGAGTTGCGATAACAGCCTCGGTCTGAGGCCACCAGAATTTCATATCCTGACTATAATCCTGGGCGGGGAATCCTTTGCAGTCACGGAAGTTGATGATACCGCCGAATTCCTTGTCCCAGCCCCATTCCCAGGACCAGTCAAGAATCTGGAGCGCCATCTCTTTGACCTCCTTGCCCTTGCCTTCATCCCAACCGAGATACTTAGCCTCTTCAAGAAGGAACCATGCGGTTTCAATGCAGTGACCGGGGTTGATAACACGACCGTTGAGAGTGTCGATAACCTCTCCCTCGGGTGTAACCATCTCCAGAAGAGCCTTGTATTCCGGATGAATGAAATATTTGCGTAAAACTTCGATGCTGGTTGCTATCTGCTCGTCAAGTACCGGACTCTTGATCGCTTCTCTGATTCTTGCCGCTGTGTTAATAAGAATCATTGTGATTGAGTGACCGATAGCTTTCTGCTGCGTCAGATATTTAGGCTCAAGGATACCGGGAGTATTGATGAACTTCTCTATGTTATTGAAAAGTTTCAATGCTTGCTCCGCATATTCCTTCTCGCCGGTAGCGATTGAGTATTCAGCGAGCGCGATAGCCGCGAAACATTCGCTGAACACATAGCGGCGCTTACGCAACGGCTTACCGTCAGCAGTAACCTCGAAGTACATTCTTCCATCGGTATCATAACAATACTTATTTGAGAAGTCGATGCAGCTCTTAGCCATTTCGAGGTATTCGGGGCGCTTTTCAACATTATTGTAGGCGAAAGAATAGATGAATGCGCAACGACCCTGGAACCATACGGACTTGGTTGAGTCCATAAGATTGCCCTCACGGTCCACACAGGTATATACTCCGCCGTTAACCTTGTCAAGTCCGTGTTTGAGCCAGAAAGGAAGGATATCCTCGAGAAGATCACGACGATAGTGCTCGCCCCATTCTGAAAGATATTTCTTAGTGTCTTTTGTCCACATTTCTCAATCAGAATTTATTGCAACGCTCAAAAAAGTTGATCGCTTCAAGTTCTTTTTTCATTGCAGCTTCCTCTTCATCGGTTAGATTGCGGAATGGAACACGGTTAGGACCGAGATCAAGACCTATGAGCTTCATGATGCGCTTGCCACCTACGATATTACCGCGATAGTTGCAGATAACATTGATAACAGCCTGTGAGAAGTTCTGCTTTTCGCGTGCTGTTTCGAGATCGCCTTTTTCCCAAGCCTCGATAATTCCTACGAGCTCCTTACCGTTATAGTTGGTGGTACCGCCGATACCACCCTGGGCGCCGCCCTGAGCGAGTGAGGGCAGAATGGTTTCGTCCTGACCGTGGAGCATATCATACTTACCATCCTTGTAAAGACGGCACTGGTTAT
The DNA here is from genome assembly GCA_947177595.1 of uncultured Porphyromonadaceae bacterium. Taxonomy (GTDB): domain Bacteria; phylum Bacteroidota; class Bacteroidia; order Bacteroidales; family Muribaculaceae; genus Paramuribaculum. The sequence goes on from CAMWUZ010000004.1 coordinate 13,867, forward strand.
ATTCGTACAGACTTTCGAATGTATATTTGATACCGGCGAAGTTGGGTATTCTTCCGTCAACAGCCTTAAGCATTTCAACCATCGGCAGGAATGCACCGTTGAATGCGGGAATATGATAGTAATAGAATGGAAGATTGGGAGCAGCCGAAGCTATTTCCTCACAATATTTCACAAGCTCTTCCACACGACCGATTTTTGGGAAAGGAGGAGCCATCGCACCGATACCCCAAGCGCCGATTTCAGCGGCATGGCGGGCAAGTTCCTTAGCCTCACGAAGAGAGCAACTTCCAACATGAACGATTACCTTGAAATCTTCGGGCACAGCCTTAACCCATGCTTCGGCGAGCTTTTTGCGTTCGTCGGTGGTGAGCATATATCCTTCGCCACTTGAACCGTTGATGAACACGCCTTTAAGACCGTTTTTCTTAAGCATCTGAGCGTATTTGGGTATTACTTCCAGATTGATATCACCATTGGGAAGCATAGGGGTGAAAGGAGCGTCAATGAGTCCTTTGATTTTTTCAAATTTCATAACTACTGTTTTTATTAAGGTTAATAAATATCTATACTCTGCTTAAACTTCGATAGTGTCTGCGGCAAGATTCTCCGCTTTCACCTGCTCGGAAGATTCCTCCTCATCCTTATCATCACTCTTGGGTTTAAGCACTATAAGCTGGAGAGCGAGGGCGATAACAAGAATCACACCCATGAGGGCAAAGCATTTGCCGAGTCCGAGAGATTCCGACAATCCACCGAGCACCTGAGTGGTCACCGCACCCATGATCACACCGAGTGAGTTCATGAAGCCGTATGCCATAGCTCTCTGACGAGATGATACGAACTGACAGAGGATAGGCATATTGTTTGCATCAAACATTCCGTAACCTATACCGAAAAGAAGTCCGGCGAGAACTGAAAGAACGGCATTGTGAGCGAGACCGATGAGAACGAGAGAGGGAATCATCATGCCCAGACCGATAGCACTGGTGTAAATTCTGCCTTTAACATTTTTCTTAACCCACTTGTCACTTAGCGGACCACCGAGCATCACCCCGATAAAGCTGCTCACTGCAATGGTGAGAGTTGCCATAGGACCTGCCCACTCCATACCCATGTTGAGGTTATCCTTGAATAGTGTCGGCAACCAGTTTTTGGTAGCCCAGCCGGGGATAGAGCTTGATGCGAAGAAGAAGAGGATTACCCAGAATGCAACATTTGAGAACACAACCGCTAACGACTGAATTACCGATTCTTTTGATTTAGGCGCGGAAGTTGCAGCCGCATCAGCCTTTTTGGATTCTCCGTGACCGGCTTTTTCATACAGAAGGAAGATAAGGACCACCGCATATGCCACGCCTATGATGCCGAACCAATGGAAAGTAGCCTGCCAGCTCCAGTTGGTAGCCACCATCGCACCGAATCCACCCAAAGCCTGACCGCAGTAGAGACCGGTCATGTGCATACCGATTGCCAGTGAGCGACCTTTGCCGGTGAAGAAATCAGCAATAAGCGACAGAGCGGAAGGGATATAAAGAGCCTCGCTGATACCCATTATACCGCGCAGCCACATAAGCTGCGAGAAATCGTTGCAGTAACCCATAAGATAGGTAACCGCGCTCCACACACCAAGAGAGCCTACGATGAGCCATTTACGGCTCACACGGTCTGCAACCGCTCCAGAAAACGGGCTGAAGAATCCATATACCCAAAGGAAGATAGCCATCAGAGCCCCAAAAGCCTCCGCATTTTTGAGCGCCTGAATATCATTGGCAATATTCATCTGCATCGTTGACAGCATCTGTCTGTCCATATAATTAAGGAGTGCTACCACCCATAGCAAACCGACTACCACCCAGGGGTAGAATTTCTTTTCTTGCAGTTTCATAAGTTACTATGTAGTTATCCGAGATTTAAGGGTTAATAAATATATGCGGAGTTCCCTCCATACCGCAAAAGTAAATTATTTTCTCACAACCTCAAAAAAAATCTCACAATTATATCGCCCCATTGTATAAGCTGAATCGATTGACTTCTCCGATGCCGCTGTCAGTTCTAAATTCTACCGCTATACCTCGATTCGCGGTTTCACAGGACAGACATCACAGTAGCAGAAGTTGATACGGAAACAATGGAATATAGAACTATAGTTAAAGGAATACCGTTTATAATTCCTCCCAGTGTCGGTTGAAATAAAGCTAAAGTGCCAGATAAAGCTAATTAAAATCATATGGTATTTTATTCTTTAACCTATATTAAATAACACAATCAGGAAATTATCAACTCTCATTACTGTTTTAGACAATCCCAAAATCGCTATTCCATCAAATCACAACGGTAAAAATAAAGATTTTTCCAGGTGCCGTCTCACCATCATATCACTGATTTACTGCATATTGACTATCAGTATTGCATTTTAAACCTATTTTTGACCGGCATTTTATATGTTCTATATTGCACATTTAAGATTTCTTGATTAACTTTGCATTATCCGATAAACATTTAAACTGAATAGTATGACAAGTTTACGAGTCTTATTATTTAGCTAATGTTAACAGCCCAAATAACCCTCCTCTTGAAATACGGAGATTGTACAGGTTATGTGCTTCAACGAGTCATTTACGTAATACACGGATTTTACCGGTGACAATTCCGCGAAATGACTGACCAAAATTCATCTTTCATCACTACCATACGCAGCTGCGACACCGCTGCGCTTTTTTTATCCGTCCGGCTGCAAAAGCTATGGAGTAAAGATGCAATGAGCAGAATTATATGATATATGGCAAGAGATGGCTCTAATATAATTTATCAGGTTTATATAAGTTGTTATTTTTATGTATATTTGCAAGCGATAAACAAGCTACACCATTAAACTTATTATACAATGAAGAAAAGCGCATTGCAAATTGCCCGCTCAGCCTATCAGCCGAAGCTCCCGGTTGCCCTCACAGGCAGCGTGATAGCTGTTGAAGGCGAGCCGACACAGTCTGTTGCAGATCAGGAAGAAATCAAAAAACTGTTTCCAAACACTTACGGTCTCCCCGAAATCCGTTTTGAAAAGAACCCTAATCCGGCTCCCGGCAAACCCATCAATGTGGGTGTGATTCTTTCCGGCGGACAGGCTCCCGGCGGTCACAATGTGATATGCGGTCTGTTTGACGGCTTGAAAAAAATCAACAAGGAGAGCAAACTCTATGGCTTTCTCATGGGTCCCGGCGGACTTGTTGACCATAAGTATGTTGAACTGACTTCTGACATCATCGACGAATACCGTAATACCGGCGGCTTTGACATTATCGGTTCAGGCAGAACTAAACTTGAAAAGAAAGAGCAGTTTGACAAGGGTCTTGAAATTCTCAAGAAACTTGACATTACCGCACTTGTAATTATCGGTGGCGATGATTCCAATACAAATGCTGCTGTTCTCGCCGAATACTATAAGAATATCGGTGCAGGAGTTCAGGTTATCGGCTGCCCGAAAACCATTGACGGAGACCTCAAGAACGAGGTTATCGAGGCTTCTTTCGGCTTTGACACCGCTACAAAAACATATAGCGAGCTCATCGGCAATATTCAGCGCGACTGCTTCTCTGCAAAGAAATACTGGCACTTCATCAAACTGATGGGGCGCTCTGCTTCGCACATCGCTCTGGAATGCGCTCTTCAGACTCAGCCCAACGTGTGCATCATCTCAGAGGAGGTTGAAGCCAAGAACCAGACGCTTGACGATGTTGTGAACTACATCGCTGACATAGTAGCCGCACGCGCTGCTAAAGGTGAGAATTTCGGCACTGTGCTGATTCCCGAAGGTCTTATCGAGTTTATCCCCGCAATGAAGAATCTCATCGCAGAGCTCAATGACCTCCTTGCCAAGAGCCCCGAGTTTGCCACTCTCACTCCGGCAGCACAGCGTGAATTTGTTCTCAGTCATCTCGGTGCCGACAATGCGAAGGTATTCGCCTCACTTCCCGAGGGAGTCGCACGTCAGCTCACTCTCGACCGTGACCCTCACGGAAATGTTCAGGTGTCACTCATCGAAACAGAGAAACTTCTCAGCGAAATGGTTGGTCGTCGCCTGAAGCAGATGCACGAAGAAGGTAAATACAACGGCAAGTTCTCTCCTCTCCACCACTTCTTCGGCTACGAGGGCAGATGTGCCGCTCCGTCAAATTTTGACGCGGACTATTGCTATGCACTCGGTTTCAATGCCGCTTGTCTTATCAATGCGGGTGTAACCGGATATCTGTCAAGCCTCCGCAACCTCACCAAGCCGAGCGTTCAGTGGCTTGCCGGCGGTATTCCTATCACCATGATGTTTAATATGGAGCGTCGCCACGGCGAGATGAAACCTGTTATCCAGAAAGCACTTGTGCGTCTGGACGGCACACCTTTCCGCCGCTTCGCCGCCAAGCGTGACGAATGGGCTGCGGCAACAAGCTATGTGTTCCCCGGTCCTATCCAGTACTTCGGTCCGTCTGAAGTGTGCGATCAGCCCACTCTCACCCTCCATTACGAGCATCTCGATAAGTAATCTCATTTATTACTGTTTTCTCATAAGGAGACTATGCCAAATTTTGGCATAGTCTTTTTTATTATGATCGTTTTTTTGATGAAAAAGGGTTTGATTTCAAATGTTTTGAGTACTTTTGTAACAATTTTGTCACTTCAAAAAAAATCAACAGACATGAGTACACATATTCCTCCACTGAAATTCGAACCGATTCTCAAAAGCGTTGTGTGGGGCGGTGAGAAAATCGCCACTTTTAAAGGCATCGTCACCGAACAGACTCAAATAGGAGAGAGTTGGGAAATTTCAGGAGTGAAGGGCAACGAATCGGTTGTTGCAAACGGACCGGACAAAGGGCTGACCCTGTCACAGATGATTGACAAGTATAAAGGTGAGCTTGTAGGCGAGAAAAACTATGAGATTTTCGGAAATACTTTTCCTCTGCTGATAAAGATAATCGATGCGGCAGGAAATCTCTCTGTCCAGGTGCATCCTGATGACAATCTTGCTAAAGAGCGCCACAACAGTCTCGGAAAAACCGAAATGTGGTATATCATCGATGCCGACAAAGATGCGGAAATCTATGCCGGACTGTCAAAAGAACTCACACCGGAGGAATATGCTGCCAAAGTTGCCGACAACTCCATAATGGACTCCATCACCGCACATAAATCTCACGCCGGAGATGTTTTTTTCCTTCCCGCAGGGCGAATCCATGCTATCGGTGCAGGAAATCTGCTTGTGGAAGTGCAGGAAACGAGTGATATCACCTACCGCATATATGACTACGGCAGAGTTGATGCCAAAACCGGTCAACCACGTGAGCTCCATGTAGAGCTGGCTAAAGATGCTATCGACTATAAGGTCTATCCCGAATATGTGTCCCACGCAAAACCGCTTGTTGAGTCTATCCATGAACTTGTGCGCTGCTCACACTTCCAGGTGTATATGGTGGATGTTGAAGGCGAAAAGACAATCCGACCGTCAATTCCCGGATTCTCCACCATGACCTGTATTGAGGGCGAGATGATGCTCAACGACATGAAAGGCACGGAGATGCCGCTACGCCAAGGCGAGAGCGTGCTCATTCCGGCAAGTCTCAATGAATTCAAGATCACCGGCAAAGGTAAGCTCGTCAACGCATTCAACTGAGACTTCGTATAATTATCTGATTATTATCCAGTCGGCATTCTCTTCTGAGGGTGCCGATTTTTCTTGCACGGGAGCGAGCAAAGTATCCGCCGGCACTTCATCGTTTTTTTTCTTCTTGCGGCGTAGAAATGAGAAGATATTGTCAAAGTCACGCTTGAGCACAATACCTACACCCTGAGTGGTGAGAGCATTTTTAACATAATAGTTGCGGTCATTATAGCGATTATAGGCTTTGAGACGGAGATTGCCGCTGCGGTTTATGAGATATTCGATGTCAAAATCACCGATAAAGGAGTTATTGTTCAGTGTCTTGTCGCGATAACCGAAATTACCGTTAAGCAGAAGCCTGTTATTAAGCAACTGGCTGGAGAGAGCAAGATCTACCTCCACATCGCTGAAATCTCCACGGTCACTCCGGATATTCGGAGCAAGACGCCAGTTTTCACTCAGCTGACCGAGCATACTGCTCAATTGCGATGAAATGGTCGATGATGCCACAGATACAAACTCATTACCCTTAGTGGTATTCATATAGTCAGGAGTATAGAACTTGTTGAGCGCGAGCAAATAGATAATCTGCCGGTTCATCATATCCTCCGTGCTGACTATACTTTTGACCTTATGGTAGGTATCCTGGCTAAGAGTCGGAAACTCAAGATCAAACGCTATATCGGGCTGACGCATATCTCCGCTAACCAACATAAGCGCATGAACCGGAACATTGGTACGGTTTAGCTCGCGATCCTCCAGGAACGACTCGTCCAGATCGCTCAGATTTGCGGTAAGGGAATATACCGCCTGAATGTTCAACTGAGCTGCGTATGGGTCTCCGTGGAAAGAAATCGAACTGCCTTCACGAATAGTGAAATCCTTGATAATAATATCCTGGAGAGTGAAATTATAGTTACCCCTCTGGAGAGTGTATGTGCCAAACATCTTGAGGTCTTCGCTGGAAGAATCGTAAGTCATGCGGAGATTGCCGCTGCCGTATGCTCTTATCCTGTCACCACCAACCGGGTCCATCACCAAATTTATCTGTGCTGCGGGATTTACACCGATTGCGATATTCATTGTATATACGCTTCCGGATCCGACATCTTCAGTTCTTGCTATCCGTTGCTTAAGTTCCCGCACTATTTTGGGCGGGGCGGTAGCGGCGGCTATCGAATCTTTTCTATCCCTGTCGCGGTCACGGAAAGTGATGAAAGTATAATCGCTTGCAGTTTCGGCATCATTGAGTACAAAGGTGAATGTGGAGTTTGGCGCTGTTGTCATATCAACACCGATATTCACTATGCCCGGTTCTCCGGTAACCGATGCGGAACCATTGGCGAATACTCTGCCATACCAGTTGGTTTCATTGTTCTCTCTCACATCATACACAAGCATATTCTTAGCATCAGTGATTTCAAAATTAAATCGCGGTTCCTTGAAGAATTTATGGTCGAGCGTACCGTTAAGAATAGCCGTATTGCCATAAACATCTGTGAGGGTGATATTTTTGAGATCGATATGCCCCGGAGTAAGTCTTACCGAATCGGTTGCGGAGTATATGGTATTTGTAAAATCCAGTTTCAGCTTAAGATCCTCGGCAAAAATGTCGCCGACCATGTCAATATACTTGAAACTGCCCCACAGATGAGCCTTGCCGGACGCATAACCGCTAACACTCGAAGTGAACGCAGCCATAAACGGCTTCAGAAATCCGACTTCTATTCTATCAGCATCAAAATACAAGTCAAGCGAATCAGCCAACGGCTTTATCTCCCCGTTAATTTTACTAACTCCGCCATTAGGCTGACTTACCGCCGCATCAATCACTATCGCTTTAGAAGCATTGTCCCAGTGGCTCTTGATTTTGGTATCTCCCATAAGGGAGTAGTTATATGACAGCCGCTTAACATCAAGGTTGTCGGTTAACAGCAACGGTTGACGCGAAAGCAGCCCGGCTGCGGCAATATCGCCTGTCGCAACTCCACCAAACATCGCCGTGGGAATATCCAGTGTTTCAAACACATAGTCAAGACTGACTCCCCGCAGGGCAATATCAATTTTATCATCTTCATTTTCAGATGCCACTCCTTGTATTGACAGATATTGGTTCCCTCTACCTATACGGAAGTCGGCAACAGTTATTTCCTCCGGCTTGATACTGATTTTCGCCGGTGACACAGTCCATGCCGTATCATTAAACACCAACTTACCGGGATTGACATCTATAAGTGTCATCCGTTTATTCGAAGCGGAATCTCTTGCAAAGGTTGCCGACAAAGAGAGATTGCCGTTGAAGTCTCTGTCTCTATCAACTTTCCAGTCAAGCTGCGTGTCAACATGATTATCAGTAGCAAAAACCGTTCCATCTATTGTCATCTCCCCCTTCTTTGTGGGATATACGGTGCTGAAATAAGCATTGCCCCGGGGCTTTCCTGAAGCTATGTCATCCGAAATCTTCACCGCAAGCGTGGTATTTTCAAGCAATCTGTTTCCCTGCTGAAGATATGGCGCGTCAACAGTCAGATTAAATTCCTTAGCATCCGACACAAAAGAGCCCCGCAGGTTTACCGGATAAATAACCTTTACAGGTAAGGACACAATTGAACCAAGTGGCGCTGTAGTTTTAATGTTAGCGGCGATGGTAATGCTGTCGCCGACAGTAGCGACGCGTTTCGGTTGAGGTATCAACTGAGGAAGCAACTGATTGCCAAGCTGCTGCATGGAGGATGTGAGAGTGGATAACCGATAATCACCTGAAATACCGACATCGGCAACATCACTCTTGAGAGAAATTGAGCGCGATGAGCCGTCATTATCCGCCAACAGGATCATATCTCCGATTTTTGATTCCGAGCCGTCAGGGTTTCGCATCGTAAGCGATTCAACATCAACCCTCCCCGCTATGTCATCAAGCATACTCCATTCCAGATCAATCACTCCGGTTCCTGACAAAATTTTATCGGCAAGCACACCGGTAGCTCCCAGCATTCCGGTTGAAAGTTCTGCTATAGAAAAATCAGTGCTGAGAGTCTTTCGTTTTCCTGACTGAGCAAATTCTGCATCTATATCAAATGAAAGTCCCTGATTATGCGAGGTTACAACTCCTTTGTACGCTCCGCCCACATATGCGGCAGTCACCGCCACATTTTCCAAAGTGCGTCCGGCATATTCAGCTGATACTATCGTGAGATTAGCTGAACCGGACATATTTCCATGAATTACTTTTCCTTCACCTGTAAGAGTTGCATTGATATCCCCCAATCTACCTAAAGCGGTGACCGTGGAATCAAATAGCTGCGCCCCTTTAATATAATCTAAGTCAGCAGAAAACTCACAACTGCTCAACTTACCGGATGCGAGCAACGCTTTTGCACCTACTGTTACCGCACCTGCATCACACAAAAGAGTGGCAGAGCAATGCGCCGACTGTCCTGTCAGCGCCGCTTCACCAATAACATCTATCTTGCCAATATTTGAAATTAATCTGCTTGCTATCGGAGTGATATCAGTTAGCTTACTCAAAATTTCATTAAGTTCAAGGCTATTGCAACCTATACTGAATCTCGGAATAGAAAATTCAGGCGTACTTGAATTCGCCAAATTGTGAATGTAACCATTTCCTCTCAGCCATAGTGACTCGGATTCATCTGCAATTTCAAATGACTTGACCTCCATTGCATCTACCGTGCCGCCAACATTGAGACTCAGAGCAAGTGGCGTAGAGATCTTTTTTATCTGCGGCAGGAATGCGCTGAAATCTGAAAGAGTGACTACCGACTCCGGTTTAACCGCGATATTAATATGACGGGTGGCAAGATTTTCCTTGATGCTGTTAAGGGAGGGATAACTGACGCGGGTATTCTCAAAAGCGATATGAGTATTCGGCAAAGCTATATCAAGCCCGTTCACAGAAGCTGCGGTATCTGTCACAACAAATGTGCCGTCAAGCCCTTTGAGAGTAAAACCGGATTGTTCGGATAGCGCGAGTCGCTGCAACACAACCCGGAAATTATCATTGGCGATTCTCGGCAAACGCAAATCGGCTCTTAGATCATATATGCGGATATGATTTTTATCGAACCGTGCTGAATCCTCCGCCTCAGAATACACGTCATAGCTGAATTTTGACCGACGAATCACAACTGTATTCACCCGAAAATCAAATTTTGCCGGTGGTTTGTTTTTGTCTTTCGGAGAAAGAGCATCTATCATCGGCTTAATATTGAGAGGAGATGAAGGTGTGTCCCTTGTCAGTCTTGCATCCAGGCCGATTATCTCGGCATAATTCACTACCAGTCTGCGCTTAATAATCAGACGCGAAATACTCAGCCCCGCACCCAACCTATCCGCCCGAACAATAGTGTCTCCGAGCGAATCGGTAATCGCCACACGCCTGAAAGTTACTCTGCTGAAAGGAGCTATATTCACCGCATCAATGCTCACATCCATTCCAAGCAGAGAGGTCAGTTCTTTCTCCGCCTTA
>CAMWUZ010000005.1 GCA_947177595.1 uncultured Porphyromonadaceae bacterium
GCTTTTACTCCCAGGAGAGCTTCACCGAGCTCAACACTCAGCTCCAGTTGCCTCTCGCTGAATTCATCCTCAATTTTCGTGAGATATTTAAGTGAGCGGGTAAAATATTGTACAGCCTCACGCTCCCTACCCATCTTCATGAGGGTTCTCCCCTCCTGCTCAAGAGATTCCACGAGTCTCACAGCCGTATTTTCTACACCGGCATTCACCTCCTGCATATAACCATCCGATGATTTGTGAAGCGTGGCAAGCATCTCGGCTTGTTTTGCTTTTGAGATATTGGTTTTAGTAGCAGCGGCTACAGCAAGAATATGTGCAGCTCCGTATCTTTGAGGAGAAATGCGTGCAAGTCTCTCATATATTTTTGCTGATTTCTCAATTTCACGCTCCGCCTGACGATATTTACCCCGATTTATATTCAATCGTGCGATATCATAGAGAATTGCCGCCAGAACGCTTAAAAATGCCTCGTCACGGCGCTTTACATCCTGGGCAAGAAGGTTAAGACAATCGGCTGCAGTCTGCAAAGCCTCTTCTGACTTCCCCATGTATATTAAAATACCCGTTTTTATGTGAAGTAATCCGGCTCTCAGGTCTGCAAGTAAGGATTTTTCATCTCCCTTATTAATCAGCACAGAATTTATAAGATCAATAGCACGGATAGCCTCAGCTTCCATGCCATAACGCACCATTTCCCTCACTAATTCCCGACAGAAATCGTAAGCCTCTATAAAATTCAGCCCTGAAACATAATTGCTGATTTCTTTAAGCCTCAATCCTTTTTTTAAGAACTCCGCGCCTTTACCTGACTCACAGGTCAGTTCGGCAAAAAACGGTTCAAAGGTATCATCCATTACCGTCTACAGCCTTTGTCTAACTTTTTATTGTACGCACAGCCGGCAATGGTATCAACTATATATTGCATCTCCTCGTTACCGAGGGTGGGTAGATTTTCAAGAGTAACATCCTTGCTTATCAGTGCGGCAACTGCTCCGGCAATAGCCCCGGCATTAGTTGAAAGATCCTCCTTCAGTTCTTTTTTAGATGCCGAAAACAGCACATCCTTATGGTGAAGTTTCACCGATGAATCTTCAGAGTCGATATGGATATAATTATCGGAATAAAATTTGATATGCCTTTCGTAGCATTTAGCCGAATCTGCTTCATTGAAAATGGTTCTGAGATCAGAGCTTCTTGTTATAACCACGTCTGCCATCTCAAGATTTTCAAGAATATCAGGCATCATTTTTGTGATACCGCTCTTGGGGGCTGGAGTGAGTCCCGGCACATATACAATGATAGCTTTACGCTCCTTTGCATGATTGAGAAGCTCCACAATATGAGTGCGGACACGATCTATTAATGAAAAGTAAGCGCCGAAAACCACAATATCATCGGAGTCTATGCGAGGCCACACGAAATCAAACTTCTCTTTGGGATAGCTGCGGCTAAACACCAGTTCTTCTCCCGGAGCGAAGCGAAGATTGAGTGGAGTTATGCCGTCGGAATAGCGGTCTATCGACTTGGTGTTCACTCCATGACGCTCAAGATAAGCCACAAGCATATCGCCGGTGGGATCAGAGGCACATTCGCTCACATAAGTGACATCATAGCCGCAATTGCCGAGCATAGCCGCCGCATTGAGCATTCTGCCACCCGGCTTGGCTGTCACTTGCACGGAATCAGTAGCTCTGTCACTTGGAAACAGGAGGTCAAGAGTGCATTCACCAATTATTATTACCTTTCTCATACTTAAAAGAGCGAGTTCAATTTTTTACAGGTTTTCGTCTGCACAAAGATACGATTATTGCACTTTCCTCCCAATAGCTGCTAAAGTTTTCTCCCCTCAAACTTTTCAACACACTCCACCCAATGCCTGTCAATCTTTATGGATTTTGCTGTTGCCGGATCAAATCCTGCCATAATTGTGTAACCTATGCATTTGGTCTGACCCGTCGAGCTGTTAACTATTCTCTGCTCCATCTTGAAGCTATGCTCGCTTACCGAGGTCACGGTTGTCCAGACTTCAAGACTCTCGTTGAAATAAGAAGGTGAATAAAAATCACAGCTTATGTGAACCACAACCGCACGCAGGCTCTTCCAGTCCATTCCTTCAGGAAGTACATCACTGAAATAGCTCACCTTAGCAAGATCCATAAAGGATAGATACACATTATTATTGAGATGCCCGAGCATATCTATATCGGTAAATCTCATCTGCACCGGCAGACTATGATAGAAAGGAAACTGAGCCGCCGGTACCTTGGGATTGTCGGAGGGCAAATATGTGCCTGATTGCATAACTTAATGGATTATTATTTCATTTATAACGTCCCTACCCACCGCTGAGTTTATTGACTTTATTATGCTTGCGGTATGGAAAGACAACTCGTGCTTGAGAGGAGCTGAGGTAATATATACATGTAGAGTGCTCCCGGTCACATATCTGCGGCTTGTGTATCGGTTGACACCTTCTCCCACAATCTCGCTCCAGGCAAAAGACGCTCTCTGGCGTGCAAGCAAATCGGCATCACCTTCATGCTCCAATGCCGCTTCAATTATCTCAGACAGCTTCTTGGGATAAGTTCTCTTCATCAGCAGTTACTTTGAAAAGACTCCATTGTCAACATTCCACATTCCGTATGTACCGGCTGTGCGGCTAACAATTTCATCAAGATGCGCGCGATTGGTATCGGTTATAAAAATCTGACCGAAGTCATCGCCCGTAACCATTGTCATTATTCTCTCCACTCTCTCTGCATCAAGCTTGTCAAAAATATCGTCAAGAAGCAGGAGCGGTCTCATACCCGACACCTTGTGCAGAAAATCATACTGTGCAAAACGGAGAGCGGTGGTGAATGTCTTGCATTGTCCTTGAGACGCAGTGCGTTTCATAGGCATACCGTTGAGGGTCATTGAAATATCATCGCGGTGAGGACCAACTGTTGTGTGACGTATCGCCTCATCTCTTGCGCGCGCAGCATCCAACCCATCTGTAAGAGTTTTTCCGCCGGCAAGTGAGCCTTCAAAACCAAGAACCACTGTTTCACACCCATCTCCGGCAATATCTCTGTAAAACTTGTCAAAAAGTATCTGCAATTCAGCAATCCAACGCTCACGTGCCGGATGAATATATGAGGCAGCCATATCCATCTGTAATTCAACCGCCTCAAAAAGACCTTTATCGGTAGCTCCGTCACGGAGCAGCTTATTGCGCTGTTCCAGTGCGGCATTATACCTTATCAGAGCGTCCAGATAACGGCGGTCGCCTTGCGAAATAACCATATCCATCCATCGGCGGCGCTCTTCCGAGGTACCACGCACCAGATCGATGTCAGCGGGAGCAGTCATCACGAGTGGAAATAACCCGATATGTTCGCTCAGTCTGCTATACTCCTTGCCTGCACGCTTCAGACTTTTTCGTCTGCCTCGCGCAAGACCGAGAGTCAGCTCCTCATCCACTCCGGAGCGTTCATATCTGCCTTTAGCCATAGCAAAATCCTCTCCATCCCGTATGAGCATACTATCCGGCACGCCTGTGAAACTTTTACAGAAACTCAGGAAATAGACAGCATCGAGCAGATTGCTCTTGCCCATACCGTTATTACCGAGAAAGCAGTTGATTTTCGGGGAAAAATCAAGACGAGCCTCGGCAATATTCTTGAAATTGGTGAGTGTGAGATTCCGCAGCAGCATTTACTTTCTTTTCAAAAAAATCTGAGTGGGAAAATGGTCACTGTAACCGTTTAAAAATTTTCCACCGGCATAAGTACGGTGAGGCATACCGGTATAAGGAGGTTCTGTCTGCTTGAGGAAATCAAGATCACACACTTCTGCACCGACTAAAGTGAGCACCGCACCATTATCGGGAAGAAGCATTCCTCCTACAATAATCTGATCAAACAGATTCCATTTTCCGCGGTAGGTGAGAGTGCCTTTTCCTGATGCGAGTATATTCCACCAGGGATTGTAAAATCCTGTAGGAGGAACATCGTAAGCGTTGCATCGTGCGCCCAGAGTAAGGGCACATGAGGCATCCTGAGGATCATCGTTAAGATCACCCATGATTATAATAGGTCTGAGAGGGGAGACCTTACGTATGCTGTCTGCGATATTCTTGCTAAGCCGTGCTGCAGCAACGCGTAGATATTCACTCTGCTCCTGTCCACCCAGACGCGACGGCCAGTGATTGACAATAACACTGATTGTGTCAATACCCAGCACTCCGCTTACACAGAGTTGGTCACGGGTGAGAAAATCGGGATTACTCTCCACAAATAATCTATGCGCCTCCACACCTGTCACCTCAAACTGCTCCGGATCATAAAGCAACGCCACGTCAATGCCACGCGCATCAGGAGAATCGTGATGAACATATCTGAGCCCACGACCACTTAGTGGTTGAGTGGCAACAAGATCTGCGACTACGCTTTCATTTTCAACTTCGGCAATACCTATCACCGCGGGTCCGCCGGGAGTGAGATCGCTGACAAGTCCCGCTATGGCATTAGCCAGATTATTTAGTTTTAAATTATACTTCTCTGTGTTCCACTTCCGGGCACCTGTCGGACTGAATTCAAGGTCAAACTTACCGTTGGTGTTAATGGTGTCAAACAGATTTTCAAGATTATAGAAAGCGATACCATATACAGTATCAATATTCTGCCTGCAAACCGGCGATGCGCACTGAGCAGAAAAAAATCCTGCGAGTGAAACCGCTACTGATAAAACTAATTTTTTCATGAATATTTGGAATTTTAGCGTAAAATTACCGCTTATCCGCGAATCGCCAAACGTCTCTCCCCAAAAAATGGAGATATATTTCCGAATCTTAGTTCCGGAAAGCCCCAGCAGATCTAAGTTCATCAATAAATCATAACCGTGCCACGATACTCTCCGATACGCACATCCTGTATGCAGTTATTTGTTGCTATAGGTGGTTGACGGTGTCTGGAGAATTGCTTATTTTTGCACCTACCATGAAAACAGGATACCTAATCACATATTTTCTGATACTGTGCTCGCTTCTTGCTTGCACCACCAGCCATGACCCAAGAGTTGAAGCGGCTTATGCTCTCACCGAAACAGCGCCTGATGCAGCTCTTGATTCAATTGCCGCCATAGATACCCTGAGCCTATCAAAAGCTGACCGGATGATGGTTTGCCTCACGAAAATCAAGGCTACCGACAAGGCTGACAAACCACTACCCTATGAATCGGACATTCTACGCCTTATAGATTACTACTCCTCTCACGAAAAAGACCGCTTTTACCCAACAGCGCTATACTACGCCGGACGAATATATTCCGAATCAGGAGATTACCCAACAGCGCTCCAATATTTCCAGGAAGTGCTAGACCTGCTGCCGGAAAACACACCTCAGCTAAAGTTAAGGGGATGTGCCTTAAGCCAGACCGGAGCTATACTTTCCGATTTAAGGTTATATGATGAAGCTGAATCATACTATACAGTGGCTTTAAACATTGACCGCCAACTACAGGATACCGTAAATATGATATATGATACTGAAATTCTTGCTTTTATAGCTTTGCGCCGGCAGGAATATAATAAAACTCTCGAGTTATATCTAACTTCTGATTCACTGTCCCAGATAGCGTTTCCGGAAAATATACCATATTCAAAATCCAATCTGGCATATGCTTATTATAGAAATGGAGATATAAAAAAAGCTATAACTAACCTACAACAAAGGAATCTTAGTATCAAGAATGATGATTTAAGGAATTACTATGGGCGTGCAATCAGAATATATTATAGTGCAGGTATATTTGATACAGTATATTTTTATGCAAAAAAACTAATTGAACTTGATAATCCGTTCAATAAGAAAACAGCATATTATTACCTTCTCAAAAAGGAACTTAGAGAATTTGTCCCTCAGGATTCCATATACAGCTATGTGAAAAAATATCTGGAATATTCCGAGAAGACATTGAACCGAAATTCCAGTACTGCGGCTTTAATTCAGAACAGCTATTACAACTATGTTCTCCATGACCGTAAGCGCCGTGAGGCGGAAAAAGCAAAAGAGAGAATGATCTATGTGGCACTTGCCCTCACTGTCACCGTTTTATCACTTATATCTACCACACTATACTTCAAGAACCGAAGCAAAGCACGGCGTATTAAGCTAAACGAGGCTACTGAAAATATAAGAAAACTCAAGAAAAAACTGAATAAATACACCAAAGTAAAATCGCTGATAGATGAAAGCGATGTGGCAACTGCATTAAGAGAACAGCTCAGAAAACAGCTGATTAATGCGGCAAATGCAACAACGGATATTTACAAGATTCCATTAGAGCTTGCTTCATCCAATGTATATTCCTATATAAAAAACAGAATAGAAAGTAAACAGCCATTGCCGGAACATTTTTCATGGACAAAACTACAGGAAACTGTCAGTTCCGTGTTTCCGGAATGGAAACAAAACCTTAATATACTCGGTGGAGTAAATATAACGCTTGAAGCCATAAAAACCATGCTTTTGATTAAATGCGGATGCACTCCATCCGAGCTCGCATCACTCCTCTCTATAACCAAAGGTTCTGTATCTTCCAGGCGCACGGAAATATCTAAAAAGCTGCTGGGTGACAAATATCCGCTGCAGATTGTTGATGCGGTAATTCGCTTATTATAAAATTTATAAGCGATTTTATCCGCACTTATCCGCACTGCCACCAAATATTCCGCACCAAAATATTTGCCTCAGCTATTCTGGCTGAGTAAATTTACACAAAATCAATTTAATTTTTATATGAAATTAAAGACCTTTTGTGTAATCTTAGCCACGTTGTTCGCTTTGCCACTCTGCTGCAAGGCTGATATCTCATTGACTCTAATACCTCCCACAACGGAGATTCCCGATGACGATGAGCCTGCAAACAAGAAACACAGAACGCCTCCCGCTCCGGTACTGTGCTTTATTGATTTTGAAACTAAAACAGTTTCATTCAGTTCCCTTTCAATAGGTGAAGTTGAGGAATATCTGATTTATGATGAAACCGGAGAAACATGTATTGCCGACTATGACAACGCAATCGAATTTGTTGTCGCCTTAGGTAACCTAAGTGGTGAATATTGTATCAGATTCCTGACAATCAACGGGTATTATACAGGCTATATTAACCTATGATTACACATACCCTCCCCCTCAATATAGGTTATCAACCGATCTTATACAGAAATTATTATATAATTAATATTATGAATATAAATTTCTCCATACACGGTGTGCCATATCTGCAAAACTAAAAACCGACGTGGAAGACATCACTTGTGATGTCCCTACTTTAAATTAGATAATACCACCAAATAAACGTTTATGAAAATTTTTCTCTTTACGAGCGTAGCGACAGCCGCATTTCTTGCATCTTGTACCTCGGACATGCCATCTGATGTTATTGACCGGACAACGGAAACAGATTTGAACGGGATTGTATTAACCGTTCCTGACACTCTCAGTACAGTAAACCAAAATAGAGCTGCAGAGATTGCTTCAAAGTTCTTCGGTAAACGCTATCCGGAATCTCGAGCAGACTCCAGAGACATAGCTGAAATAAAAACAATAAGCGATATCAATGGAAAGGAACTTATGCATGTAGTAAACTTTGCTGATAACAAAGGATTTGTAATAGTATCTGCTGAAAAAGGATACTACCCAATTATCGCACAGAGCGATGAAGGAAATTTCAATGCCGACAACACTGATTCGCCTGCTTATATGTGGCTTATGTCACAAAAATATAATGTGGCAAAATGCACCGAATTACCGGACAGTGTGAAGTCTGACATTGCGCAAGCCTGGACTGAATACGATTATAAAACCGGTTTGGATTTGTCTTCACGCTCAGACTATATCGATAAGCCGCAGGTGTATTATGACAGCCTGAGAATGTGGTCTTTAAATGACCAGTATAAAGTTTATAATTATAACGATTTCATACTTACTGATGATTATCTTACCTTATCAGATGATGAGAAATATCAGATTACGTCAAACATCATTATGTTGGGTAACAGTAATTACGGAACTAAGGAAGATGTAACCCTTGTATTAGTAAAAGATTACACCCATTATGCAAATTTTCCAAAGACTCTTTTGAAAACACAATGGGGACAAGGAAAACCATATAACAATGCGGTACCTAATAATTATCCGTTAGGATGCACAACAATTGCAGCCGGTCAAATAATGAATTATCATCGCTGGCCATCATATTATGATTGGAATAATATGTATTATTCAAGTTCTCTACTCGCTGATTTTTTGTATGGATTAGCAAAAAAAATAGGCGTTTCTTTCAAAGAAAATGGCTCTCCCGGTCCTACATCTGGAGTTCTTAACGCTCTTAAACAACAAGACTATACAGTAACACATATAGCACATAACACGTCTAAGGTAATGACAGAAATTAAAAATAAACGACCCGTTTACATGGATGGATCCGGTACCAGTGTTCATGCCTGGGTATGCGATGGTATTGACTCCTATACTTATTATCACGAAATAAGAATTATGACATTACCTTATAGACCTACTGCGCAAATAATTCCTACCGAAATGATTGAAGCAATTAAAATACTTAAACCAATATATTCTACAGGATACCGTTATCACATGAATTGGGGATGGTATGGAACCGCTGATGGTTTTTATCTTGACAATTCTATGAATCCTAAAGTTGAGGATGGTAACTATTCATATAACAAAAACCGAACAGAACTTTTGATAATTCCTAATAAATAAGTATGTTGGCAAAAAACATTAATTATACAGATATCTGTTCCATGTTTGCAAAACTAAAAACTGACGTGGAAGACATCACTCGTGATGTCCATACTTTAAACTATTACATAATAACCCACTAAACAACTAATTATGAACAAATTTCTCCTTACTTGTCTATCTATCGCTGTAGTGTCCTGCGCGTCTGATGATTTCACAAAAAATAATCCGCTAAACCCTATAGAGCTATCACGAGCTGAAACCGAGGTGTCAGCTGGCCTTAACGATTTTTCGGTCAACTTGCTAAAGGTTATTGTTGATCAGAATGATGATAACAAAAACGTTGCCGTTTCACCGCTCGGAGCTACTATGGTTGCCGGAATGTTTGGTAATGCCATTGCTACAGAAGACCTGAGTGAACTCACCAAAGCTCTCGGCTTGGAAAATAATGATCTCAGTGCTCTGAATTCATTCAATGCAAAGATGCTCGCCACGCTGCCCAATCATGACAAGTCAGCAACCCTCAAACTTGCCAACGGCTCATGGTTCGACAATAATTATGTGCACCTCAGTGACCCGTACCGCTCTATGCTTGAGGATACATATAAATCGGAAATCCGTATGGCTGATTTCAGCAATCCGGCAACACTCGCCGACATCAATTCATGGGTGAGTGAGCGTACTGACAAAGCTATACCTAAAATCCTTGATGAGCTTAATGAAAACGATCGGGCTATATGGTTGAACTCTCTATATTTCAAGGGTGTATGGAAAAGTAGGTTTGACAAATCAAAAACCAAAAAGGGCAATTTCACACTCACCGACGGTACAACTACACAGGTTGATATGATGAGTGGTGCTGAAAATGTTTCCGGTAAACTTGTCCGTACACCGGTAGAGGGTTATACCGGACTGTTATACGGACCCGATGCCGATACTGAAAACATATATACCACCGCAGTGGTGACTCTTGACTACGGAAACGGTGCTTTCGCTTTCAGCGCTATTATGCCGGATGAAAGAATAAAGATTAAAGATTTCCTCGCTGAAAATTCAGACAAACTGATTCAGGCTATTGCTGATCCGAAAATTCTTGGAGAACAAACCGATATCGCAACTGACATTATATTCCCCCGCCTTAACCTTTCAATCGAGACAGATCTGATTGATCCGATGAAAGCGCTCGGTGCGAACAATATATTTACCGGAGTGGATATGCCCGGAATTGGAACAAATTTTGATAAATACATGGTTGTAGGTGAATTCCGACAGAATATACGCCTTGAAGTTGATGAAGAAGGCAGCAAGGTAAAGGTTGAGACAATCGGTAAGGGAATGGCTACTTCGGCACTACCTAATATTGCAAAATTCGACCATCCGTTCATCTATCTTATCACTGAGAAGTCCACAGGCACAATTTTGCTTGCAGGAGTTGTTATGAACCCCAACGAATAAAAACCCATCCTAAAAATATATAAATGGGCGAGCCCGGTTCTATTACCGGCTCGCCTTTTTTATCCTTAACATAACGGCATTATATATCGCCTGACACGATTAAAAGCCCGTCGGATTAGATGTTGACTGCGATTGCTGTTGTATTATACCTTTAAGTTGAGTAAATTTGCAGTCATAAGCCCTTAGTTATGACAGATTACTCCTATATCTCGCTATCACTCACAGTTATAAAACCTGACGGAACAGTAACCAAACTGATTTCTTTCGGTAAGGAAATTACTCCGCTATTTACCGGCAACCCTCTGGAAATGTTTTTAAATGCCACAGAAGTATTTGTTTTTGATACGTCAGGCAATCAAAATATAGTTTCGCTATGGAAAGGGAACGGTGAAGATACTGTAATCGCTACTTTAGGTATTGACAAAGGTTGTCGAATAAAGTCTCAGGCAGCTATCCGACTGCTACGCGAGTGTGTGACTCTCCCCGGACTGAAAGCTGAGGAGCTTTTTGAAGTATTTGGCTTCCACACGGTTCCTTCTCCATGCTGCTATCCGGTTGAATCCAAACCTTCTCTTCACCGTGCCATGCGCACCTTTACCTCAACCGCAGGGCTAATAGATATAGTTTCCGCCCGATTCAGCGGTGGAGACCGAGAGGCGGCAATAGTAATTGCCGTTGATGCAACGGCAGTGCCAGTAGAAGAGGAGGATACAATAGTGAGACTGCGCAATGCTCCGGTGCCCGATTTTGAAGTTGAGACTAAAGAGTGTGTCGTGAAGACTCAGCCTCAACCGAATAAGCGCGACTCATTCTACACTGATCCTCGGAGTGAATCTTATCTTGAGGAAGATGAGGAGGAATATGTTGTCGCTCCAAAAAGGAGAAAAAAAGGTAATCCGCTTGTAATCATACTGTTTGTAGTAATAGCTCTTGGCGCGGGATGGGCTGCCGTCAAATATCTGCCTGCCCTGATTCCTGATTCCGATTACTCACAGATAGAGAGTACCGATGTGACACAGATCGCACTTTTGGAGAGCGGTCAATCCGACCCCGTGACAGTAGTGCCGGATAGCGTTGCTGTTACAGACAGTATTGCTGCGGGCGAGCAAGCGCCGGACAGTATCATCGCTACGGAACCCGTTCAGGAGACTCCGGCTGAAAAGATTGTGGCACCCGATGTTGATGCGGAAAAGGCAGACCTTGAATATCTGAACTCATCCAAAGTGTGGAAACGCTCAGAATTGAAGAGCGAGAAATACCGTGCACTGTTCAATCTCTTTGCTGCCGGAAATATCACCGATATCGTGAATGCGGATTATTTTGCCGTACCGGGAATGTGCACCAACCGTAATGCCGATAAAGTGGTGACTTTCCTCTGGCAGAGTTACCGCACCGACACGCAGCAGAGCAATGTGCGCGCACTCAAGCGTCTGCAAGGCAAAGATGAGATAGATATGCATCAGCTTATGGAGAATCTCGCAAAAATACGTTCTCCAAAGCCTAATAAAAATCCACGCCCGAGACACTAAAAACCATATCATGAATACAACACCAAAAGGATATACGGTCAAGAGATTTCCATTTGCTACAAAAAGATTTGTACGCACTCTTACCCTACGCGATGAATCAAAAATCGATGAATATTGCAGCCGTCATGCCAAAGGGAATATCTGGCAGGAGATTATCGACGGACTGAAAGAAGTCGGAGTTCTTGAAATGGAAATATATATCCGTGGCACTGAATTAGTGATGATTGTCGAAACACCTGAGGATTTTGACTGGGACAGCGCCATGAGTCGTCTTGCAACCCTGCCGAGACAACAGGAGTGGGAAGACTATATGAGTGAACTTCAGGATGCTGAAGCCGGTGCCAGTTCATCTGAGAAATGGCTGCCGATGGAGCGGATGTTCTATTTTTACGACTAAAAGATAGAAGCGGTGCGTATTGTTATTCAAAGAGTCACTCATGCCGAAGTATCAATAGCCGGTGAACTGTATTCTGCAATAAACGGCGGGATGATGATACTGGTGGGTGTAGAGCATGGTGACACTGCAGATGATGCGCAATGGCTTGCCTCCAAAACCGCCGGACTACGGATATTCAACGACAGCGAGGGAGTGATGAATCTTGATATACGCACTGCTGGCGGCGAAATAATGGCTGTCAGCCAGTTCACCCTCACGGCATCTACCCGTAAGGGCAACCGCCCGAGCTATATACGTGCTGCCGGCCATGATCTTGCACAGCCACTATACGAGCTGTATTGCACCATGCTTGAAAATCTACTTGACCGTCCGGTTGCTCGAGGAGTATTCGGCGCAGATATGCAGATAAACCTCACAAATGACGGACCCGTAACAATCATAATCGACTCAAAAATCAAAGAATGAGTAATAACGGAGAACTGACAGTATCAGGCTTTCAGAAGATTGTGGATGAATGGATTACCACAATAGGGGTGAGATACTTCTCTCCGCTCACCAACATGGCTATTCTTGCCGAAGAGACCGGAGAGATAGCACGGATAATGGCACGGAAATACGGCGATCAGAGTACCAAAGAGAATGAGGTACTTGATCTTGCTGATGAACTCGCCGATCTCCTATGGGTTGCCGCAGCTATCGCCAATCAGACTGGCATAGACCTCAATGAAGCGATTATGAACAATATCTCCAAGAAAAACATTAGGGACATAGAGCGTCACCGCAATAACCCTAAACTTACAGATCAATCCCTGTGACAAAACAATAAAACATATAGATATGGCAGACAAATATCATGACACTGTTGCGAAAAGCAACGTCACAACAAACGATGAAGAAGTAAAAGCCGCTGTCAATAAAATTCTGAGCGACAATCTCAAGGACGCCAATACTCCTGAAACTCTCAAACTTCTTTTCAGTTGCATAGATCTCACGACACTCAAGGCAACCGATTCTCCCTCAAGTGTTGCTAAATTCACTGAAAGAGTGAATGACTTCGAAAATGAACATGGCGACCTGCCCAATGTGGCTGCTATCTGTGTTTATCCTAATTTCGCACAGGTAGTGCGCACTGTTCTTGAAGTGAGCGAAGTGGAAATCGCGGCGGTATCCGGCGGATTCCCTTCCGCCCAGACATTCCCTGAAGTAAAAGTGGCTGAGACTGCACTGGCTGTAGAGGGCGGGGCAGATGAGATAGACGTAGTGATGAATCTGGGTGATTTTCTTGACGGAGATTGGGAAGAGGTGTGTGACGAACTCGGCGAGATGAAGCACTCCTGTCGCGACAGCAAACTTAAAGTGATATTGGAGACAGGTGCGCTAAAAACAGCCGAAAATATCCGCGCCGCATCTATTCTTGCCATGTATTCCGGTGCAGACTTCATAAAAACCTCTACCGGCAAGGAATATCCGGGTGCCAGTCTTGAAGCCGCGTATATCATGGCTAAATGCATCAAGGAATATCATGCGCAGACAGGCAGAAAAGTAGGATTTAAAGCAGCCGGAGGCATCACTACAACCGATGAGGCACTCAGCTATTACTGCATCGTGAAAAGTGTTCTCGGTGAAGAATGGCTCACCAACGAATACTTCCGCATCGGTGCAAGCCGTCTTGCCAACAATCTGTTGAGCGATATTCTCGGAACAGAAACCAAATTTTTCTGATGGAAACCAATACCAACCGCTACTGGGCGATACACAACGGCATGAGAATCGGTCCTATGAGCATTGAAGAGCTTATAGGCTACGGAATCAATGAGAACACTCCTGTGTGGCGCGCGGGTCTTGCCGACTGGTGCGCAGCAGGCACAGTGCCTGAACTTGTCTCCTTGATGGCACCAGATATTCCTCCGGTGCCGGATTATCCTCCAACATATACTCAGCCCTGGCGACAGACACCATACATACCTGATGTACCCCGCAGAACAGAGCCTATGCCTAACACATATCTGGTGTGGAGTATTCTCACCATGCTCTTCTGCTGTGTGCCTACAGGTATAGTGGCTATCATCTATTCCTCAAAAGTGAGCTCACGGTTCTCTTCCGGTGATTACGACGGGGCAAAACGTGCTTCGGATACTGCTGCACTGTGGATTATAGTAACTGTTGTGCTAGGACTTGTCAGTCTCCCATTTCAGATACTGTTTGCCCTGCTATGACCCGAAACACAAAACTCACGCTGTATATCTGCGGGATTGTGGGTATTGCCGCAATCCTGCTGCTATATGCGAGTTTTGATCCGGCGCATAATCCCTTTCCCCGCTGCATATTTCTAAGCCTCAGCGGACTCAAATGTCCCGGTTGCGGCTCTCAGAGAGCACTTCACGCAATCATTCACGGCAATATCCTGCAAGCGTGGCACTATAACGCCGCACTAATGGTGTCAATTCCACTCTTAGCTCTACTTTGCTTCAGCGGAATAGCTAAAAACAGGTTTCCTACCCTCTACAACAGAATGAACGGAAGGATAGTGATATGGAATGTTTTCTTCCTGACAATAGGCTGGTGGATAGCAAGAAACATATTTGACTGGTAAGTATATGGTTATCAATATAAAAAATATGGTGTGCCGCCATTGCGTGAGTGCTGTCGAGGACATACTGCGTAATGCTTTGCTTCATGCGATACAGGTAGATATAGGTATTGCCAAGATAGAGGAAGAGGAACTTGACGAACCACAGACAGCATTACTTGACAACCTTCTCGCCAAAGCCGGATTCGAGCGGATAACTGACAATGATACACTATTGATAGAAAAAGTAAAGCGTACTATAATTGAACATGTCCATGAGCAACCTGACTGCAACTGGACTCTTTCAGCTTGTCTGGAATCTCATCTCGGAATACCTTACGACACTCTCAGCCGACTGTTTTCCCAAAAAGAAGGTAGAACAATCGAGCGCTATTATATAGCTCAGAAAATTGAGCGGGTAAAAGAATTGCTGGCTTATAAAAATCTAAATCTTACTGAAATAGCATATCGTACCGGATATTCAAGCGCCGCACATCTATCGCGTCAGTTCAAGCAGATAACCGGTATTAATCCCAAAGAATACCGTATAGAAAACTGCCCGCGGATACCCTTGAATGAAGTCTGAGCTCCATAATTATGCAAGAGGTACCCCGAAAAGTGTAACAAATCCAGGAAATCCGTATTGTAATTTTGCATTACTATAAATGATATTAAAGTAATGCAATTATGAATTTCACCCACTTTATAAATTCGCTTTGGGCTATAATATGCGAGATGTCACCGTATATTCTGCTCGGTTTCATAATAGCCGGTGTGCTACACGTATTTGTTGAACAACGCACCATGAGCAGACATCTGAGCGGCAATAGCCTCAGCTCTGTAATCAAAGCCGCCTTATTCGGTATTCCGTTGCCCCTATGCTCGTGCGGCGTACTTCCGACAGCTGTTTCACTACGACGACAAGGTGCTGGAAAAGGAGCCACGACCTCATTTCTTATAGCTACTCCGCAAACAGGCGTTGACTCAATAGCAGCCACTTATTCTCTGCTCGGACTTCCCTTTGCAATTCTGCGTCCGGTAGCTGCACTCACCGGAGCGGTGTTTGGCGGCGCCATGGTCAATAAATTTGACAAGGATACTGAGGAGGAGACTATCACCATTGCTGATACAAACGAGGATATGAAAAAGCAACCGCTGATGAAAAGAATCGGAGCTGCACTTAAATACGGACTCATAGATATGGTTGCGAGTGTAGGACCTTGGCTTGTTACCGGATTAATTATCGCCGCCCTCATTACAGTACTTGTTCCCGACACTTTATTTGTCGGACTCAGCCGTTATCCCTTGCTTGCAATGCTTGCTGTTGTAGCTGTAGCGGTGCCGATGTATGTTTGTGCAACCGGTTCTATTCCAATCGCAATGTCACTGATGGTTAAGGGGTTGTCTCCAGGCATAGCTTTCGTACTGCTTATGGCTGGACCAGCGGCAAACTTCGCATCACTGATGATTCTATCACGCACTCAGGGCAAAAAAGCCACTCTTATTTATGTGGCAAGCGTTGTGGTTACCGCTATAGCTTTCGGTCTTATCATTGACACATTTATGCCCGCCTCATGGTTTTTACCGGCATCTTCTGTAGCGGCAGTGGATGCCTGCCATGTGAAAATCGGATGGTTTCCCACCGCTTGCAGTATTCTTCTTCTTATTCTTTTAGGATATACTTTTATAATGAGTAAACATCATAATCACAATCATATAACAGATATGACCAAAGAATACAAGATCAACGGTATGGCATGCCAGCACTGCAAAAACAATGTTGAGAAGCAGCTTGCAAAAGTGCCCGGAGTAGAAAATGTTGAGGTAAATTTAGATAAGGCTGTAGCCAGAGTGACAGGTGAAGCCGACAGCAACGCCGTTATCGAGGCAATCCGTCTCGCCGGCTACGAGTTTGTAAGCGTTAATTAATAATCACTGAAGAGCTGTGGCTTGATAACTATACCCACTCTCAGCTGAGAATGGAATTCCTTGAAAGCAAGTAGTCCCTCGCCATAACCATTATAATACTGTACAAACAGATATTGGTTATCGCGAGGGAATATTCTATAATTCAGTTCAACTATAGTATTGTAATTCAGCTCCCAACCTCTGCGCTTAGTGAGTATGATCGCCGCTCCAAAACGCTTGTTGACAGTAGAGAATGATGTTCCTATCTGATATATGCCGCAGTAATCGAGAATATCTCTGTTTCTGCGCCCATCAATAATCGGAAGCCACACTTTGCCATGCACAATAAAGTTGGGATCAATCATAATGTTTGCCACCAGCGATATTTTATTCCATGAGCGCGATGCCGCACCGTCTCTACCGTTGCTTTCATGCTCGGCAAGGAGAAGAAGTTTGCCTATAAACCTGTTTTTTACAAACAGCGGTTTCGCAATACCTATACCTGGATTGAAATTCAGGTCAGTCATCGGCATGGAACGCTCCAGTACATTCCAGAAACACTTCTGTGTATAGAACAGAAAGAGGTATGTATGCCAGGGCAAAACACTCTTGGTAAGGCGCTGGGATATAGAAATCTGAAACTTTATATTGGAATTCTGTTTGGTAGGTTTAGGACCGACCGATGTTCCGAAAATAAAGTAATTGTCCTTATATAGTCCGAAATATGGACCGCTATCAAACGCTTTACGAATACTGTCACTTGTAACATCTGTCTGAATGTTCTCCTCACCAAGAATCTGGGCATGCACACCAGGTATCGCCGCAGCAAAAGCAATGGCAGTGAATAACGCTCTTACAGGCTTATTAAAAATTGACATATATCCGCAAAGTGGTTATTAAGGTTAAATTATTTTTTCAAGATTGGCTGTATTTGCCGCTACTTGTTCATCTGTTACCTCATAATTGGCAAGATCACCGGCAAGATAGCGGTCATAAGCGGTCATATCAATCAGTCCGTGACCGGAGAGATTAAACAGAATAACCTTATTTTCTCCGCTCTCCTTGGCTTTCAATGCCTCACGGATAGTTGCGGCGATAGCGTGAGCTGACTCGGGAGCGGGAATAATGCCTTCAGCCTTGGCAAATAAAGTGGCCGCCTCAAATGATTCAAGCTGAGGTATATCTACCGCGCTCATAAGTTTATCCTGCATAAGCTGACTCACTACTGCACCGGCACCATGATAACGGAGACCTCCGGCATGGATATTTGCGGGAGCGAAAGTGTGACCGAGAGTAAGCATAGGAATCAGCGGGGTATATCCTGCCTCATCGCCGAAATCATATTGCATCACACCACGTGTGAGTTTCGGACATGATGAAGGCTCCGCAGCAATAAACCGGGTATTCTTTTCACCTGCGAGGTTATGACGCATGAAAGGGAAAGCTATACCGGAGAAGTTTGAACCTCCACCAAAACAACCAATCACAACATCAGGATATTCTTCCGCCATCTCCATCTGTTTTTCAGCCTCCAAACCGATAACGGTCTGATGCAACGCCACATGATTGAGCACTGATCCGAGTGCATATTTACAATTAGGAGTGGACATGGCAAGCTCTACAGCTTCTGATATAGCAGTACCGAGTGAACCCTGATAATTGGGATTTTCGGTAATGATCTTACGTCCGGCTTTGGTTGACATACTGGGTGAAGGCACAACTTCAGCCCCATAAGTTTCCATTATAGAGCGGCGGTATGGCTTCTGAGTATATGAGATCTTTACCATATACACAGCCAAATCAAGACCGAACATACGCGATGCCAAAGAGAGAGCCGCACCCCATTGTCCTGCCCCGGTTTCTGTTGTTATATTTGTTACTCCCTGTTTCTTACAATAATATGCCTGAGGAATAGCAGAATTGAGTTTGTGGGAACCTACAGGACTCACACTCTCGTTTTTGAAATAGATATGAGCGGGAGTATCAAGCATTTTCTCCAGACCACGGGCTCTTACCAAAGGGGTCGGACGCCATATTTTATACAAATCGCGCACCTGTTCAGGAATCTCAATCCATGAATCTGTGAAGTTCATCTCCTGCTTTGCCGCTTCCTCTGAGAATAGAGGAAAGAGATCTTCAGCCGCAAGAGGCTGCTTTGTAGCAGGATTGAGCATTGGACGCGGTTTTACCGGCATAGACGGAATAATATTGTACCATGCGGTAGGGATTTCTTTCTCCTGCAAAAGAAATTTCTTTGAATTTGAATAGTTTACCACTGAGTCAGATATTTAAATGTGAAAAAATTATAGTTTTGGCAAAGATAACAAATTTTTTTATCCATATGTATTGATTATAGATTTTGACAAGGATATGGAAAATTTGCAGGAAAATTGTTAATAAGTTCGGTAATACAGGTTAATGCGGGCAGAATAAGCTCCGTATTTTTGTCTAAATTTGCAATCAATAAAAAAACAATCCTATGGAAATTATCAGAAATCAAGAATTTGGAGGAGAGCGCCCTCTGTTTGCACGTCATAATATCAAACTGGAAAATGTTACTATACATGCCGGTGAGTCAGCTCTTAAAGAGTGCAGTGATATTGATGCGATAGGGTGTTGCTTTGAAGGTAAATATCCCTTCTGGCATGTAGATCGTTTCAGTATCACCGACTGTATTTTCACCGAAGGTGCACGTGCCGCTCTGTGGTATTCCCGTAATATTCATATGAAATCAACTTTAGTTGAGGCACCTAAAATGTTTCGCGACATGAATGGTATCCGTCTCACGGATGTTAAAATTCCCAACGCTCAGGAAACATTATGGCACTGCACAGACATAGAGGCAGATAATGTAAGTGTGGAGCATGCTGACTATATATTCATGCACTGTGCTGATATTAAACTTAATAATTGGTCTCAGCAAGGTAACTATTCCTTTCAGTATTGTCATAATGTTGAAATTCACAATGCTAAGATTGATTCAAAGGATGCTTTCTGGAATACAGAGAATGTAACTGTATATGATACCGAACTCACCGGAGAATATCTCGGATGGTATTCAAATAACCTGCGACTGGTAAGATGTAAGATTTCCGGCACACAGCCTTTGTGCTACTGCAAGAATCTAATTCTGGAAGATTGTATTTTTGAACCGGATAGTGATCTTGCCTTTGAGGAAAGTTATGTAGATGCCAAAGTCAACAGCATGATAACCAGTGTGAAGAATCCAACCAGTGGTATTATCCGTGCTAAAGGGTACGGTGAAATAATTCTTGATGATAATATAAAAGCTCCGGCTAATTGCAAAATCGAAACTATATGAGCTATTTTGATGAGGCACCACGGCGGCGAGGTACCGGCAGCTATAAATGGGATGATACCGATGATGAGGAAGTGATTCCCATATGGGTCGCTGATATGGATTTCCGCACAGCTCCGGTAGTAATAGAAGCTCTGCGGAGACGTGTGGATCACGGTATTTTCGGCTACACTTTAGTAGGAGAAGAATATTATTCATCCCTTACAAACTGGTTTGCCAGACGTCATAAGTATATATTCGATGCCGGTCAGGTAATCTATACTTCAGGAGTTGTGCCGGCACTATCCGCTATCATCAAGGCTCTTGCCCCGGCAGGAAAAGGAGTGATAGTACAGACTCCTGTATATAATTGTTTCTTTTCTTCTATACGAAATAATGGTTGCGATATAATCGATGCACCTCTAAAAAGAGTTGATATAGATGCCTCATCATTTACCTATCAAATGGATTTCGATGCACTTGGAAAAGCCTGCTCACAACCGAATACAGCTCTGATGTTGCTCTGCAATCCACATAATCCTGCCGGAAGATGCTGGAATATTCAAGAACTTGAAAAAGTAAGAGATATATGTGCGGCACATGGAATCAGAGTGGTAAGTGATGAGATTCATTGTGAACTCACTATGCCGGGCTTTACCTATGTGCCATACGGTAGTATTGATCCTAATGCTATAGTATGTCTTTCACCTTCAAAGGCTTTTAATACTGCCGGACTTCAGATAGCTAATATAGTATGTCCCGATTCAAATGTAAAGGAAGCTGTCAATAAAGCCATTAATATCAATGAGGTCTGTGATGTCAATCCTTTTGGTCCGGAAGCTCTCAAAGCCTCATATTCACCTGAAGGTGAAAAATGGTTGGAAGAACTGAAAACATATCTTTGGAAAAACTGGCTCTATACCCGTGATATTCTTACACAACGACTACCTCAATGTCCGGTAACAGTACTTGAAGCAACTTATTTGCCATGGATGGATATTAGATTACTCGGCATAGAATCACAGTATCTTGAAGAATTACTGAAAAAAGAAGCTAAAGTATGGGTAAATGCAGGTGATATGTATGGAAAAAAAGGATTTATACGCCTCAACATAGCTTGTCCGCGCCACATACTTGCTGAAGCTCTTGACCGTTTGTGCAATTATATAGAAAAATTGAAATAATTGATAGCACTTATTCAATCCGGACAACCACTTAGCTTACGACAGAAGATTATTCTGACGGCTAAATTGTCATTTCCTGCAATAATGGCTCAGTTGTCGAGTATTCTCATGCAATATATAGATGCGGCTATGGTGGGACGTCTCGGTGCTGATGACAGTGCGGCGGTAGGACTTGTATCTACCAGTTTGTGGCTTTTCTGGGGATTATGCTCGGCAGCAACTGTCGGATTTTCAGTTCAGGTAGCCCACAGAGTAGGGGCAAATGACTACTCCACAGCCCGTGCGGTATTACGCCAGGGAATAGTTGCTTCAGCTTGTTTCGGTATAATAATGGCAGTTATAGGTATAGCTATTTCCCATTTCATTCCCTACTGGCTCGGTGGAAACGGATATGTGGCTTCTCAGGCTACTGTTTATTTCTTTGTATTTGTAGCAGCATTGCCATTACTCACTCTCAACTATCTGGGGTGCGCCATACTCAGAGCCGCGGGAAATATGAAAGTACCGGGCGTATTGAATATCATAATGTGCATATTGGATGTAATTTTCAACTACTTCCTGATTTTTCCTGCACGTACACTAAATATTCTCGGTATGGATATAAATCTTCCGGGAGCAGGGCTCGGAGTGTTGGGAGCAGCTCTCGGCACTGTTGCCGCTGAATGTGTATGTGCCGCAGCTGTAATGTATTATCTATGTCGTCGTGAAAAAGGAATCTGTATTGCCGGAAACAGATGTGAATACCCGGTAAATAATTCATGGCGTAATTTTATACCAAAAAAACGTGTACTCGCTAATGCTCTTAAAGTATCCGCACCCATGACTCTTGAACATGGGGTTATCTGCGGTGCACAGATTATGGTGACAATAATTGTGGCTCCTCTCGGAGTGGCGGCAATCGCTGCCAATTCATTTGCAGTAACTGCAGAAGCTCTCTGTTATATGCCGGGATACGGAATAGGAGATGCAGCCACCACACTGACAGGACAGAGTTATGGAGCGGGTAGAAAAGATCTTGCCAAAAGTTTCGGATATATAACCGTTTGTTCCGGCATGGTGATAATGACTCTGATGGGTATTATAATGTGGCTTGCCGCACCTATGCTTATGGATTTGTTCACACCTGTCAAGGAAATAGCTGAACTTGGATCTCATGCTCTTCGGATAGAAGCATGGGCTGAACCAATGTTTGCAGCTTCAATCGTTGCATATGGAGTGATGATAGGAGTAGGAGATACTATTTTTCCGGCTATAATGAATTTTGGCAGTATATGGCTCGTGCGTATTCCACTTGCTGCAATACTCGCTCCTACTATGGGACTTACAGGAGTATGGACCGCTATGTGCATAGAACTTACATTTCGCGGCGCTATATTTTTGTGGCGACTTATCAAAGGTTCATGGCTCAAACATGGACTCAATACCGTAGCTATTAATGAAACCGTACCTTCGCAACCTGATCCAAACGTATAATAATATATATATTCATGAAAGTAGTAAATTTTGATGAAACACCTTCGTTGGTAAGCCAATATATGGCTGAACTGCGTGATGTGAAAGTGCAGAAGGATATGATGCGCTTCCGCCGTAATCTTGAAAGGATAGGACAAATAATGGCTTATGAAATAAGCAAGGAACTTCATTACAAAAAACAGGAAGTTATAACTCCGCTTGCTACCGCCCAATGTGATGTAATTGATGAAAATATAGTCCTTGCCACTATCTTCCGTGCCGGAGTACCTTTCCATCAAGGATTTCTTTCATATTTCGACAAAGCACAGAATGCTTTCGTATCAGCTTACAGAAAATACCGTGAAAAAGAAAACTTCGATATTTTTATTGAATATATAGCCTCTCCAAAACTTGATGGAAAAACTCTTATTATTGTAGATCCCATGCTTGCCACAGGTGCTTCCATGGAACTCAGTTATAAGGCATTACTCACTAAAGGTACTCCCGAAAGAATTCATGTGGTATCAGTCATAGCATCATCGGTGGCTGTCGATTATATAAAATCCACTTTCCCTGAAGATAAGACAACACTATGGCTTGGCGCTGTTGACAATGAAATAAACGCTCACTCATATATAGTTCCGGGTCTTGGAGATGCCGGCGATCTTGCTTATGGAGTAAAGGAATAGTATGTTGATAAATGTGTTTATAACCTTAAAAAACTTTAGAACACTTTTCAATAACATTATTTTGAATATTCATCTGCAATTCCATATGCATCTCTTCGGAGAACCTCAAAATAAGTTGGCAATCGTTTATAAAACGGTTGTCAACCGCTTTTTAGAGGCTTATTAAATTGCTATACCAACTAAAGTTACTAACTTTGCATATTATAAACATAGTGTAAATAAATATAATAATTAACTGAAATACAAACAATTATTATGTTTATAATATGAATATAATATATTATTACGCATCAATAACCTTAAAATGCAAGAATAATGCATAAAAGTTATTATTGATACTTACATCCATTATTATTCATCATAGAAATAAATTTTTTTAGATTTAATTTAATAAATAATTTATTATGGCTGTTGAAACTCAATGAA